>NZ_JAKZGX010000007.1:0-173039 GCF_024539665.1 Arthrobacter sp. STN4 | reverse complement strand
CTTGGCTGCGGCAGATGGGGGTTGCTTGTTTTAACGGACACGTCGGCACTGCTGACGTGCAGGACCGTTGAGATATCTTCCAACGGCGCGAATCAATACTTGGCACCAACCGCAACCTATCTTTGAAAGCCCCATCCGGGACTCGATAAAACGCGTCAGCCGCACCGGCGTCGTTCAGGTGATTTGGTGCAGCTACAGTGGCGATAACGGATATGGCAGACGAAGAGACAGCAATGACGACGATGAGCACAGAATCAAAATCGGCAAAACGATGGGGTGATCGTATCGGCCCCAAGGCCACGGCGGTGTCAAGCCGTCTTAGCAACATTGTCGTTGAGTAGTTTGGTGAATACTTCTCGTGGTGTGAGGAATCCCAGCACGGCGCGGGGGCGGTCGTTGAGTTCGTCCGCAATGGAGTCCAGATAGGGCTGGTGGCTGGTCAGCTCGATGCCCTTGGGCAGGTACTCCCGGATCAGCCCGTTCGTGTTTTTATTCGAGGGTCGTTCCCACGGTGAGTGGGGGTGGGCGAAGTACACCGGCAGCTCCGTGGCCACGGTCAACTGGGCGTGGCGGGCCATCTCCGTGCCCTGGTCCCAGGTCAGTGAACCGCGCATCAGCGCCGGCAGATCATTGACCCGGTCGATCAGCACATCGGCGAGACCGTCAGCCTTCTTCCCTTCGGGCAGCCCCAGCATGATCAAGAACCTGCTGTGCCTCTCCACCAGGGTCGCGATAGCGCTCTTGCCGCCCTTGCCGACCACCAAATCCCCTTCCCACGCCCCAGGAACACGGCGATCTGAGGCTTCCTCGGGCCGGTCGTCGATGCTGACCATCCCGACGATCCTCCCACCCGTGCGTTCACCCAGCGGCTTCACCGATTTACGCTTGGTGCGCTTGGACTGCAGCAGGATCCCGGACTTCGCCAACTCGCCTTTGGGCAGGGCGTAGATCCACCGGTAGATGGCCTCGTGGGACACGGTCCGCCCCTGAGCGTCGGGTGATTTCGTCATGGTCTCAACGCTGGCGTCCGTGGCTTCCAAACGCAAACGGCCAGCTATCTGCCGGGGCGTCCGGGACCTCGCCAAGTCTTCCCTTACCCGCGCGGCAAGGACAGGATCCGTCTCGATCTTGCGCGCCTGCGGACGCTTGCGCTTCCGCTCCGCGGCACAGTCCGCAGTCACGGGCCGGTAGCCGCGGGTCTTCGTCGAGTTCCGCCGGCGTTCCCGCCAAATAATCGTGTGGTCCCGGCCGAGATCAGCGCCGATCTGCCGGTCCGTCCTGCCATCCTGGATGCCTACGGCAATGTCCGCCCGATCCGAAAACGACAACGCCCTACGCCCCACCAGCAACTCCTCTATTCAACCAACTTGTTGCTTCGAGGGTATGACACCGCCGCTTTCAGAGTTCTTGGGCCAAGCCGTCCACTTTGAAAGCTGAGGCTTTAGGCTGCCAATAGGCACCCGTCCGGTTAGGAACGTTCAGTGGGACTGCTTTTGGCCGGTGGAATGGTTTCGGCGGATAAGCCGTCGAGTATGGAAGGCTGCAAGCAACCCGGAGATTGTGGCGAAGCCGGCCCCGAGTCCTGCAAGCGCCAACCCGCTTGCTCCCAATACATGGAAGGCGATGACGGTGTAAATGGCCGTCACCACGGCTGCTCCCAATCCAGCGGTGAGCGCGCGTGGCAGCACGCCTGATGAGGAGGTACTGGCGTCAATCCCAAGCGCCACTACCGAACCGGCACCCGTTGCCAGCCCGGCAACGGCTCCAACAACGAGCCCAAGCATGGTCATGAAGAATATCTGGCCGCCATTCATGCCCCAGAGCCCAAACTGCTCCGGATACAGGGCTGCCTGAATGCTGGAAAACACTGAGACGCCCGCGCTGACACACGCGCCCAGCAGGGCCCCGGCAAAAACAGCCCCGGCCAGGAGAGGCAACGCCACTGTCTTTACATTTCGCACGTCTGCCGGACCCATATTCGACACCCTAGCGGACGGCGTAGGAGAAGTAGCGCCGCCTGCACTGGCCACGACAAAAGGACCGGTGTCGGTTGTCGAGTCGCGCCCGTACGCCGGACCCGTAAGGGAACGCTTTGTGGGACAGATCTGTGGCCTGAGGGACCTACACTTCGTGTTGACAACAAGGACAGCAGGGCTTTTGCCAAATACGCCCATGTTGGCCACCGAATGCCGCTTAGTCCATGGAAAGGTAGACTTCGGCTCAAGGGTTATTCTGGCGGCCGGCTCACTGTCGTCAGGTACGCATTGAACGGGGTTATCCAATGGACCGAACACGAAAGAATTTCAAGAAGAAAGCAGTCCTATGGTCGACGGCCTCGTTGGCGGGCCTGGTGCTTGTCGGAGTCGTGGCCTCACCGCTCATAGCGTCCGCATCGCAGTCTTCTGCCGGTCCGCTTGTTTCGAGGTCGGTCCCGTCAAGCACCAAGGAGCTGCCCAAGCAACAAACCACGTCAGAATTTGCGCAGGCTCTGGGCGTGCCTCTTGAAGATGCCGGCGGGGGAGCCCACGCCGTGTTGGAACAGAACGCCGAGGCGGCCAAAGCACGTCTCGTAAGAGCCGGCTATGCGGTCAATCAGATCAAGCTGAACTACGAGCATGCATCAGCAGAGATCTTCGTTGCCGGCAAAACACTAAGCCCGACCGCAAAGTCAGCTGCCCAGTCCGCGGCCAACGGTACAACGATTAATTTCCGCACGGCAAGCAGAACGACGGCAGATGCCGTGATCCAGCAGGGCCGCATCGACGCCGACTCGAACACCCTCGCAAAGCGGGGCATCAAAGTCAGCACCACCGGGCTTTTAGAAGACGGGGCCACGATCCTGGTCCGGTTGATCGATGGCACACCGGCGCAGGCCGACTACATCCTGAAAACTTACGGATCCGACGGTCTCAAGGTCCAGATTTCACCAGGCCCCCTACCTCGGGAGAGCTGACCATTCGCGAAACGGACGGCCCGACCGTCGCCGCCCATTGTTGCCCCACCAAGGGAACGCTTTGCGGCAACGTCTTGTCGGGCCGCCCTTGGCGTGGACCTTGCGGTTGTCCAACAAGCTGTTGGACAAATGTCCCACGAACTGTGGGACATTCCTGAGGCTGAGGTTTTCCGATCGTCGGAGACTGAACGCCATGCGGGACGAAGAGCCCATGCTGGCCAGTTACTCGGTAGCATCAGATTAGGCACTGGCCAGGAGGGTGGCGAAATGTTTGAGCGATTTACGGATCGAGCTCGGCGTGTTTTTGTGCTGGCACAGGAAGAGGCCCGCATGCTCAACCACGATCACTTCGGTACGGAGCACATCCTGGTTGGTCTCATCCGTGAAGGCGGTGGTGTTGCCGCGAAGGCCCTTGAATCCTCGAATATCTACCTCGACGACGTCCGGGAACAGGTGCGGGTGAGCATGGGGGTTGGGGAGGGACAGGCGACCTCCAATGGGAGTATCCCGTTCACTTCGCATGCCAAGTCCGTTCTGGAGCTTTCACTTAGCGAAGCGCTGACGCTCGGGCACGACTACATTGACACCGAGCACGTCCTGTTGGGCTTAATCCGAGGGGGTGAAGGTATAGCTGTGCAGGTGTTGGTGAAGCTTGGGGCTGATCCCAATGGGATCCGCCAACAGGTCATTCGGATACTCGCTGGCTACCGGGGCGATGACCCTGGTGATGAGGACTGACCTGATGCCGAACCTTTTGCGGGACGGGTCGTGGCTGGCGCCTTCTGGAATTGTTCCCCGAAAGGATCGTAGGGGCATCGGTTTGATTGGCTCAGATGCCGACGCTGCCCTTCGTTATGAATCCCTCCCACAGCCGTGCGGATTAGGGTGCGCATTGGGGCAACTTTTGAAATAGGTCTCACTACTTGCCTTTGTGCATACTCGGTAGCTACTATTTGCTATACGCGGTATGTAGCCGTTGTTGTGGCCCGTCATTGGGGGCGGTCGCACCGAGTTGGGGGAGTTGTTATGTCGATCAGACATTCGTTGTTGGCGTTGTTGCAGGATGAGCCGCGGTACGGCTATCAGTTGCGCGGGGAATTTGAGGAGCGGACCGGGGCTACCTGGCCGCTGAACATTGGGCAGGTCTACACCACCCTTGACCGCCTGGAGCGCGATGAGCTCGTCGCCAAGGACGGGGACGACGGCGACGGCCACGTCATCTACAGCATCACCGCCGCCGGGCGTGCGGAGGTGATGGGCTGGTTTGCGGCCCCCGTGGCGGCGGCGAATCCGCCGCGGAACGAGCTGGCCATCAAGTTGGCGCTGGCCATGACCCTTGACGGCGTCGATGTTGCCGCCGTGATCCAGGCCCAGCGCACGGCCTCGATGCGGTTGCTGCAGGACTACACCCGCCAGCGCCGCACGGCCGCGGGCAATGCGGGGACGGGGATCTCCGGAACACAGGGGGTGGGCGAGGCCAATGATGCTGCCTGGCTGTTGGTGCTGGATTCGCTGATCTTCTCCACGGAGGCCGAGGTGCGGTGGCTGGACCACTGCGAGGGCTGGATGGCCCAACGGGCAGTCGCCGCCCGAAAAAGCGCAAAACCTGTCGCGGGAGCGCAACTGAAACAGCGGACAACGACGTCTACGGCCAAGGCGGTTTCACAATGAGCAACGAGGTCCTGCAACTTGACGGTGTGAGCCGCACCTACGGCGAGGGCGCCACGGCCGTGGCGGCGCTGCGTAACGTAAATTTGACCATCCATGCCGGGGAATTTGTGGCCGTGATGGGCCCGTCCGGTTCCGGGAAGTCGTCGCTGTTGACGCTGGCCGGCGGCCTGGACAAGGCCACCGGTGGTGAAGTGTTCGTGGAGGGCACCCCGCTGGGCGGGCTGAGCATCAACGAACTGGCCAGGTTGCGCCGCCGCGCTGTGGGATATGTGTTCCAAGACTTCAACCTGGTGCCCACGCTGACGGCCGCCGAGAACGTGGCGTTGCCGCGCGAGCTGGACGGCATCCCGGCCAGGAAGGCGCGCCGCCAGGCCAAGGATGCCTTGCGTCTGGTGGGCATTGAGGATCTGGCGGACAGGTTCATGGACCAGATGTCCGGCGGCCAGCAGCAGCGCGTGGCCATTGCCCGCGCCATCGTCGGCGATCGCCGGCTGATCTTGGCCGACGAACCCACCGGCGCTCTGGACTCCGCCACCGGTGACGGCATCCTGGAAGTGTTGCGCGGTCGTGCGGAAGCTGGGGCCGCCCTCGTGCTGGTCACACATGAGGCCCGGCATGCCGGGTGGGCGGACCGGGTGGTGTTCCTCAAGGATGGGCGCATCATTGACGAAGCCGCATCCCAACACGACCCGTCCGTGTTGCTCACCGGCTTGGCGAATTGAGATGGCACTCGACTTGGCCCCCGTCAATGGTGGTAAACGACACCGTCTGCGCCTTGCCCTGACCATGGCATGGCGTGACATCCGCCGACACAAGGGCCGCTCCGCACTGGTCATCGCCCTGATCGCGCTGCCCATCCTGGCCATGTCCCTGGCCGCCACCATGGGGTTGAGCATGCTGGCTACCCCCGCCGAAACCGTGGCCATGGAACTGGGCCAGACCCAGGGCCGGATCGGTACGATGTTTGCCCAGAACGCGAAGTCCCAGCAAGGACCTCGGGGCGATCTTGGACCGCAACGCACCGAAGGCGAACCGGACCCGAACTTTGCTGCCCCGAAACTGACCGACATGATCCCCTCGGGATACGAAGCCCTCCCGTGGCGGTCCTTTAATCTCACAACACCGGTAGGCTCGGCCAACATCACCTTGCCCAACGTGGTCACTGACGTCCTCAATCCAGCGTTCAAGGGCAAATACTCCCTGCTGGACGGGCATGCGCCAACATCCTCCGACGAGGCCTTGGGATCACCGGGCCTGCTCGATCGTTTTAGTCTGAAGCTTGGCGAGAAGCTGACAACATCGGCAGGCACCTTCGCGATTGTCGGGACCGTCCGGGATTCCGGCTCCGATGACGGCCTCAGCATGGTGTATTTGAAGCAGGACCAGATTCCGGCCACCCTCGCGGACCACCCCGACACGGTGAATATCTACTTGCTCGGAGCGAAACCACTGACCTGGGCCGAGGCGAAGGCATTCAACACCAAGGCCGTCATCCTGACCTCACGGAGCCTGATCTTGGATCCGCCATCGATGGCTGAGATTGGGCCCCACGCCAAGGACTTGACCGCAGACTCGCGCTTGGACAGCTTGGCCTCCTTCGCACTGGCAGGGAGCCTATTTGGTGTGCTGGCACTCTTGGAAGTCGGCTTGCTGGCCGGTGCCGCCTTTGCCGTGGGAGCCAGGAAGCAGCAACGCGATCTTGCCCTGCTGGCCGCTTCCGGGGCGGAAAGCAGCATGATACGCACCACCGTCACCGCCAGCGGTCTGTGGCTGGGACTGCCCGGCGGCATCGCCGGTGCCGTGCTCGGCAGCATCGGCGCCATCATCTGCGTCCTGGTGATGCAATCCCACGGCAGCTCCAGATTCCCCGGGGTACACCTTATGTGGCCTGTCGCACTTGGACTCGTTGTGGTCGGTGTCGCCGCTGGTTTAGTGGCCGCCATGGTCCCGGCCCGTGCCGTAGCCAAAGAAGCCACACTTGCTGCGCTGAAGTCCGGACGCACGGCGGACACTCCCTCCAAATGGACCGCCCGCATCGGAATGGGCCTGTTGACGTTGGCCGCCGTGGTGATGATCGCGGCCAGCGTTATCACGTGGGTGAGCAGTGGCAGTGACTCTGCATACTCATTGACGCAGCTGACCAGCAGTCTGGTTATCGTCGGGGCCGTCATGCTCGTCTTCGCCCTGATATGTCTTACGGGATCCGTCATCAAGCTGCTGACACTCAAGACCGGGTGGCTGCCCATACCCATGCGGCTCGCCTCCCGGGACGCAGCCCGCAACCGCGGACGCACAGTGCCCGCCGTGGCCGCAGTACTTGCCGCCGCCACGCTCTCCGGAGCCCTCATGGTCACCACGGCCAGCATCATGCAACAGGCCAGCAACAACCACCAATGGCGCTACAACATCAATCAAACCGGTATTCCATTGGAGTTCACCAAATACACCAAGACCTCGGCGGGCCCTGGAGCCACGAATCTCAGCGATCCAAAAGTCTCACGCATCAGTCCAGAGAAACTGGCCCCAGCCTTGAAAGGAGCCCTGGGACAGGAAGTTGTGACCCAAGTCCTCCGAGGAGCACCCGGCAACAGCCCTTGCCACCGCCTACTGGAGCAAGCCCAAGCCGCCGGCCTGGAAAAACCCGCAAAGCCCTGCTACGCCTGGGCCCTGCAAGAACCAGCGGCCAACCGCTGCGAAATAGCCGCCGACAACCAACCCAAAAACCTCAATGACTGGCGCTGCAAGGGATCCATGAGCAACAACGGGTTCGGCGACGACATCCCCACCATCGTGGTAGGAGGAGAAAACGAACTAGTAGCACTTCTCGGGCGCACCCCCAGCAGTGCCGCAGCCCGAGCCTTACACGACGGGGGAATGGTCATCACCAACAGAATCTATCTCAACGCGGACAACACAACCTCGATCATCACCTACGACCCCACCTCCCCGTCGAGCTACGCGACCAACGGACCAGGCACTGACGGGAAAACCTTTATGCGGGCCAGCCTGGAAGCGACCAGCACTCAAAAACTTGCCGCTGTCGTGGACGCGCCGGATAAACCACTGAATTTCTACGGCGTGGTTTCTCCCGCCACGGCTGCCAAGCTGGGTATCCCGGTCGATGACAGGCTCATGCTAGTAACCGTCCCTCAAAAGCTGACACAAGCTCAGACCGACAATCTTCAAGGCACCCTGGCGTCATTCATGGGACAGACCTACGGGAT
This sequence comes from Arthrobacter sp. STN4, assembly GCF_024539665.1. NCBI lineage: Bacteria > Bacillati > Actinomycetota > Actinomycetes > Micrococcales > Micrococcaceae > Arthrobacter > Arthrobacter sp. STN4. The sequence continues at coordinate 165,191 of NZ_JAKZGX010000007.1, read as the reverse complement.
ACAAATGGAAAACGGTCCATCCACGAACATCGCCACCATCTTGTGGATCGTGGTCATAGGTGCCGCACTCATCACCCTCAGCGCGGCTGGCATCACCGCCGGACTGGCACTAGCTGACGGACGCAACGACCATGCGACCCTGGCCAGCATCGGAGCCGATTCTCGACTACGAAAAGCCCTGTCAGGATCGCAGACCTTCTTGACAGCATTCCTTGGCACCGTGATGGGACTGTTCGCAGGAGCCGTACCAATCATCGTTTTGCTGTCCCTGTCACGAGGCACGCCAATAGTAGTTCCGTGGCTGCAATTCGGCGTCCTCTTGGTTCTGGTGCCCCTTTTCGGAGCGACCGCCGCCTGGATGTTCACCAAGGGCAAGCTACCCATGACCAGGCGACAAACACTTGCGTGAGAGGACTCCCACCATCGCCTCAAAGTCAGTGTGGGGGTCGCCGCAGAAAACGGAAAAACCGTACGCCAAGGGCCCATGGAGTCAGGCAGCCACTGGACTGCAGCTCGTCGATTGAATCTAGTCAAAGTCCGTCCGCAAGGGAACCTTCAGCGGGAACACCTGACACGGCCGCAGCTCGATTAGCGGCCGGGCGAGGAGATCCTCCTCCGGGGAGGCGCGCCCGTGGTGCCAGCGCGCCGCGAAGACTACGCTTCAGGGCATGAGCGGTTCAAAGTTTTCTGGGAATTACACCGACGGTGCCCGGCGGGCGGTGGTCCTTGCTCAGGAAGAGTCAAGGGCAATGATGCATGACGCGTACATCGCTCCCGAGCATCTACTATTAGGGCTTTTGCACGCATATCCGAACACGGTGCAGACGGCGCTGGGCGTCTGGCCGGATGAAGTGCGTGATGCGATAATGCGTTTCGCCTCCGCTGGTCCGCAGGACACCTCAGAATCGTTGCCGTTCACCCGCATGTCTCTGGAGGTCCTCAAGGCGGCGCAGCGCACCGCGCGTGAGCTTCATTCCGATCACGTCGGGATCAAGCACCTATTGTTCGGGGTGTTGAGTGTCCATAGCGACCGCCTGGATCGTGCGTTGGCCGCTGCGGGTGTGGATCGAGACAGTGCGCAAACGCGGGTAATGGCGGCGCTTACGCGAGAATGACCGGTTGCCGGGCGGGGCAACAGGCAGCGATCGCCCGCCGTCCTATCTTCGCAAGCACCCGCAAGGGGTCCGTCCGGATAGGCATTTCGAACCGTCCCGTAAGCCGGTCGGCAGACGGTTCATGTGTTCTTGGACAGTGCGATTGAGGTGCCCAAGCTCGTGGTGTTTCACTGGAGAACGCTCTGCGGGACGGTTTCACTGCGGCCGGGCCGAGACACGCTATTTCAGAGCCCCCCAGTATGAGCTTGGTCCGGAGCTAACACTGGCAGACTGGGTGCTGGCCCGGGTGGCCGCGTTCTGCACATCGAAGTGGGAGGAAAATGATGTCAAGCCCCGGGTTTGGTGGAGAGTTAGTTAGACCCGTTCCATCGTTTTGAGGGCGGGTAGGTTTACGTAGTAGTTGACTTCTGCTTCCACGGGCGGGATGTAGCCGATTTCCCCGTGGAGCCGTCGGTGGTTGTACCAGTCGAAGTATTCAGCGACGGCTATTTCCAGGTCGTTTATACCCGTCCAGGGCCCTTTATTTCTGACCAGTTCGGCCTTGAAGAGTGAGTTGAGGGCCTCGGCCATGGCGTTGTCGTAACTATCACCCTTGGCGCCGACGGAGGCGACGGCTTCGGCCTCTGCAAGGCGCTCTGTATAGCGGATCGCTCGATACTGCACACCTCTGTCCGAGTGATGCACAAGTTGTGAAACATCTTTTCGATCACGGTGTCGAGTCCATAATCCCATCTCCAACGCATCCAAGGCCAGGGCCGTGTGCATGGTCGTGGAGAGCTGCCAACCGACCACGCGGCGGGAGAAAACATCCAGCACGAAAGCAGCGTAGACCCAGCCGGAAAATGTCCGGATGTACGTTATGTCCACGACCCACAAGCAGTTCGGGGCCGGCGCCGTGAACTGCCTCTTCACCAGGTCTGCCGGCCGCTCCGCCAGCGGCCCTGGCACGGTCGTGCGGGGCCCCTTGGCGCGGCGTACGCCGTGGAGCCCTTCACGGCGCATGAGCCGTTCCACCGTGCAGCGGGCAACCTTGTGGCCGGCACGGTTCAGGGCCGCATAGACCTTTCTGGCCCCGTAAACACTGTAGTTATCCTTGTGCACCTCCTTGATCTTCTCCGTCGTCACAGCGTCACTGACGGCCCGCTTGGACTCAGGACGCGCCTTCGCTGCGTAGTAGGTGGACGGGGCGATCGGCAGCTGCTTGCAGATCGGCTCGACCCCGAATTCTTCCTTGTGCTGGTCGATGAAAGCGATCATCGTCTTGATGGGCGGTCGAGCTCCGCCGCGAAGAAAGCCGACGCGGACTTCAAAATCGCGTTCGCCCTCCGCAGCTCGGCCACTTCCCGCTCCAGCTCCGCCAGCCGGGTCGCGTCATCGGTCGTGGTGCCCGGACGCAGGCCCTGATCGATCTCCGCCGTGCGCACCCACCCACGGATCGTGTCGGCCGGAATGCCCAACTGCGAACCGATCCTGGTGCAGGCCCCGCGGCGGTCATTGGGATTCTTCTGGGCGTCCATCACGAGACGGACTGCCCGCTGGCGAAGCTCATCGGGATACTTCTTAGGTGCTGGCAAAATGCTCATCCTTTCAAGGAATCAACACCCTCCATTAAACCCGGGGCGGTTCAAAGGGACCAGCGTGGCCAACGCTGGGACCGGTTTGGCCACTACCAGGACCACGCTGGCCAGTGTGGGGACCGGCGAGAGCGCCAGTCACGGGACCGGCGGGGAGATCGGGGTCGGTGCCGCTCCGGCGTATGGCCGCGGCGTTCAACTGCATTTGGTCTTTTCCCATTCCGAGCAAGCCCACAAAGTACAGGAGGATGCGCGATGAACCAGTCCAGCAACACCATTGCCCCGGCGGGGCCGGTGGACCCGGTCAGCACGGAGCTGGCCCGGACCCTGCGGGCGTTGAAGCTCTCCGGACTCAAGGACACCCTGCCCGAACGCCTCGTGCTGGCCAGGCAACAGAAAATGGGCCACGCCGCGTTCCTGGAACTGCTCCTCGCCGATGAACTCTCCCGCAGGGATTCCCGCTCGGCAACCCTGCGCGCGGCCCGGGCTGGCCTGGACCCCATGATGCGCCTTGAAACATGGGATGACGCCGCGGATCTCTCCTACGACAGGATGCTCCTTTCGAACCTGGCCACCCTGGCGTTCGCCGAGGCCGGGCACTCCGTGCTGCTGCTGGGCCCGGTCGGGGTCGGCAAGACCCACCTCGCCACCGCCCTGGGCCACGCCGGGATCCGGCGGCGGATGAGCGTGCATTTCACCCGCGCGGACAAGCTCTTCACCCGGCTGCGGGCCGCCCGGCTCGATAACAGCCTCGAGGCCGAAATGCGACGCATCGCCGCCGTGGACATGTTGATCGTCGATGACTTTGCGATTAAGCCACTGGACGCCACCGAGACCAACGACTTCTACGAAATCGTCGTTGAACGCCACCGCCGCAAATCCACCATCATCAGCTCCAACCGCGAACCCGCCGAATGGATGACGATGACCGCCGACACCCTGCTCGCCCAGTCAGCCATCGACCGGCTTACTCAAGGCGCCCACACCCTCGTCATCGAAGGCCCCTCCTGGCGACAGCGAACCACCCAGAACCGGCGGACCACCCTTGACGAAAACAAGGAGACCCGCAATGCTAAATAACACTAACGAGTGGTCCCATACTCGTGGCAACGCGGTGGTCCCATCCCGCTGGCAAGCGACAGCTAAGCCCGATTCCGGCGACGGAGCCCTCCCGAACCAGCTCCGCGAGGAATCCGATCGTCTCCTCAATCGGAACCTTCGGATCGACGCGATGCAGGAAGAGCAAGTCGATTCTTTCAACACCGAGACGGGAAAGACTTGCACCGACCGCACGGCGCAGGTAGCTCCGATCGTTCTGAACGCCTCCGCGTCCGCCAGCGACGAGTCCTACTTTCGTCGCAACCGTAACTTCGTCGTGCCGGCCTGCGATCGCTCGACCGATGATCAATTCAGCGAGCCCATCTCCGTAAGCATCAGCTGTATCGACAAACTTCACTCCGAGTTCGATCGCCTTGTTGATGATAGCGACAGCATCGGACTCGCGTATCGGTCCGTACACGCCCGCGAGGGGTAGCGTACCAAAGCCCAACATAGGTAGTTGAGTGTAGCCATCGGGAATCAGTTCCTGCATCACGCTACCCAGACTAAACAAGACCAGCTCGATCAGGAGTCATCGCTCACCAAAGTGAGGTGACCACGATGACTTGCCACGCGTCCTCCCGAGTGAGTGCGGTTCTGAGTTCGCAAGGTCGCAGATTCATTAGGATACAACTGGGTGACTCCGAAATCATCGAGAAAGGTCACTGACACTTGAGGTGGGTCAAGGATCTGGGACGACGCTTTGTGTCTATCTGGTTGGATAGTCCAGCAGAACTTAACTGGTTAACTCGATAAGGGTGGAATGCCCCGAATCAATAGGTCTTCAACAGCCCGGGTGAGATCAGATAGGACGGCATCGCCGGTGCTAACGGCCAAGGACTTTCCAAAATCAATTTGCGTATCAACAGTGCCATCGTCCGTGGAATTAGTTCTCACGGTGACGGACTGAACGAAGTATGTATCTTCGAGAGAGCTAGCAATCTCTGAAATATCTTGTCTGATATCATCCGAATTTTCGGCGTTCACGGTTACAGAACGTCTCAAACCTTTCAGTTCCACCCGCGCAAGCCAGTATGGCGTAAGCGCAGGCTCGAGGTAGGCCCAAGTTGTCGATGTCGCGGACGCCCGCCCAGGAAGCTTGGTTCCCTTGTAAGCAACATGGATACGCGAACCGACGTCTGGCAGCGATTTGCCCAAAACGCGGCCGATAAATGACCAAGTACCAGAATCTTGTGCGAAACCGTCTTCCTCTGCGGCAACGTGGAGCCCCGCGTATGCTCGGGTCGCCGCCCATGTCCGACTATTAGCCTCAACTAGGGAGGATAGATCGTATCCACTCAATTCGTCGTGGAGTTTCTCGAGGTCGCCCAGAGTAAACATGGACCCTAGTCTTTGCCAGAATCCGATTTCTGGAGTGAGTTCGGATTTCAAAACCCAAGGCAAGATTTTCCGGAGCTCGCCCTCGCTGAGTTGGCCTCCAAAAAGATCATGTTCGTCCATGTCTTTCGTCCAAACGGGGCTGGAAGCCATTTCAAGAAGTTGGGCCGCTCGTCCGATGCGATTGGCAGCATCCGACTGAAAGTGCTTAGTTACTGTAGCTTCAAGGGATGCTATATCGCCAGATCTGTTGCCCGTTCCGGCCGCGATGAGAACTTTTGCGTCAGGGTAGTCCACCCAGCCTTTAGCGCCCTTAATGAAGTTGGAGCGGACTAGATCTGCCACCGGGGACCCTTGGCTACCCTTGTCGTCCAAGACGTCCAACGCTGACACCGATGTAATGAGTGCGTTGGGACGGTTTCCAATCTGGGCGTTTAGTCGATCTCTGTAGCGTTCTTCCATGGGTTCGTCATCGAGAGCGATCACGGCTGGGGCGTCCTCTGGTATGAATTCGGCATCCCGAGCTGCTACGACGTTCATCAACGTATCTCTAAGAAAAACAGACCGTTGGGACTTCTCGTGCCGCCAAGTGACCATGAAGTCTGGAATGGCGCTGTGCCCGAAGTATTTCGTATCCTCTACAACGGCATCCGGATCAATAAGATTAATCTCGGACTGGACGGCACCTTTGACCCTTCTGATGTATTCTTCAGGATTTAGCGTGTCTTTTGCCGCCGCCAGAGCTGCACTGAAGTCGTTCATGACTGATCCTGCTTCCTCTTGAGTGATTTCCAGACTTTCAATACCTCTTTCGATGTGAGCATAATCTGCTCTTGCTTCTCACTTAGGACAAGTAGCCAGATTCGTTCAGACAGAGTTTGCGCCAAAGAATGATCGAAAGGGGCATCTCCCACATACTGAGAGTATTTGTTCACGGCCCCTTCAATACTTGTCGGGGTGGTGAGTTTAGACCAATTTGTTTGGGAAAAAGGATGCGTGGTGGCCCAAATGTAGTTTCGATTCTTGTCCCGCATTCCATTCGAGCGCTCCCAAATGGATGTTCCATAGGCGATCGCTAGGAACTCCTCGAACTCTGCGGCTTGGCCTCCAACATATTGGTAGCGTTTGCACTCCACAACTACCGGGGGCATCCCGTCAGTCAAGAACATGCCCGCAAGATCGTATGTCTTGACACCCCCCATGTGCTTGACTTCACAAAGTGCAGCAGACCCGTAGGCATTCCATGAGAGATCGAGAAACGTCGTCGCTTCGAGCCATCGTTTAAAGAGAAATACTCCGTCGCGACCTAACTCGTGGTTTTCTTCTGCGGGCATGTCAACGATCATACGTCCCATTGTCGGTTCGGCCTGTTAGAACACGTGTGGGTGCATGCGTAGAACTTCATTGTGGCTTGCGGCTGAGCAACACTCCGACGCTATGCATTGTGCATACGAGCCAGGGACACTCTGTTGCCCGAAGGGGTAGCCGAGGCGGTGCGGCGCAGTTCCCCTTGAGGAGTACCTAAGCCAACCGGGCTGGGTTCCCAATTGCCGCGGCTGATATGGATGGATCCAGTGCGAGCCGCCCCGTCGCAGGGTGTCCTGCTTGAACACAGCAGATACACAACAAAGGATCTGGACTTTCAGAAGTTGGTTGGTGATGCCAAGGCGCGAGACCTGCCCCTCATTGAACAATTTGGTCGTTCTGCCCGAAGGCTTGCAGCACTTCAGTATTGTCCGGGGCCTCGTGTGTCTTCTGCACGTAGTGCTTGCTGGTGATCTTTTCGTTGGAGTGGCCGAGCTGCGCCGTCGCCGCAGCGATGCCGTGGGTATTTGCGAGGATCGTACCGACGGACTTTCGGAATGTGTGCGGGGTAACCCAGTCGTATCCGAGTGCTGTTCGCACCTCACGCCATTGTTTGCGGAAGCCGTTGGGATCGCGGATCGTGCCTACGCTGGAGGGGAAGACTAGGCCAAGGTCGTTGGATCGTGTGGTGTCGGCCTGACGCTTGCGGAGCATTTCCACGGCAAAGGACGGCAGGAAGTATCGTTGCCTTGAATTGGAGCTCTTCGGATGGTCCTGAATTTGCAGGCCGCTGGTGCCTTTGACTTTGATGACCGTGCCGTTGATCGTCACCGTCGGCTTCTCGGCCTCGAGATCCACATCCGACCACCGAATGGCCATGGCCTCGCCGATCCTGGCGCCGGTGGCCAGCATGATATCTACGACGTCCAGGATGTCCTTTTCGTGCAGCCCGTTGGGGCGCCCGGTCGGTTGCTGCCACGCGTACACGCCCTTGCGAAGAGCAATGACCTCCTCCAGCGTCAATGCTCGGACTTCCTTGGTCACGATGGGGATCTTCGCAACGTCTCGCAGGGGATTGGCACTGATGGCGCCGTGCCGCGTCGCCAAGCCGAGCATCCCGGACAGGATGGACTTGCACATCTTCGCCGTCGTGGATCCGCTATTGGTCCGGATGGTCTTGAGGAACCTGTCCAGGGAATTGACGTTAGCTTCCCTGATGGTCAGCTCACCTGTCCCTGGCAAGATGTGGGTGTCAAGAAGCTCCCGGTATCGTTTGCTGGTATTGGCTGCTCTGCCGAGGGACTCAAATTCGGCCCACCAGATCCGGGACAGTTCGCGCAGCTGCATCTCTGGCCCGATCTCGTCCTCATTGATCGGGACCAACAGCGTGAGCTTGTGGATCAGGGCCGCCTCGGCCTTCGGCCCAGATGCTCCCCACGCTTCATAGCGGCGGATTTTGCCATCAAAAGAGCGGAACTTGGCGCGGGCGCGCCAAGTCTTCGGCTTGAGCTGGAAGCGGGTTATTTGCCCCCACGTGCCCAAGAGGAGGCGAGCTCTAGGCAAAGTGATCCTCGGTTGTGACAAGCCAGTCGTTGAGGTCCGTCCGGCTAATCCGCAAGTGCCGGCCGATCCTGTGGGCCTTCGGGCCGAGGTGCTTGACGCGCCACTGGTAGAACGTCTGCTCGGGGATCTGCAACTCCCTGCAGATCTCCTTGGGCGTCAGCCACTCCTCCACGAGCCCGGTGGGCCTGGTGACGCGGGTGGTGTTCAGTTCCTGAGTCATTGGACTCTCCTTTGTTGGTGTTTACATCTATCCATGTCGTTTCACCTCCGAAGCTGCATGACCTGCGTTGAAATTCTTTATGCCAGGCCTATGCCGCCGATTTCAGGGCCCCGGGTGTGCGGCGGCTGGTAGGCGGCCTGTCTGTTGGTTGCCCATTCGGCAAGGACGCCTTCCCGGACGAGGTGGTCGGTAAGCTGGGCCAACCTGTAGTCCGGGTCGGCCTCCAGTGCGCGCTGGAAACACTCGTGGGCTTTGCTGCCGTGGCCTTCCCACCATTGAATGACGCCCAGGCTGGTCAGCACCGGTGCCGCGTCTGCGCTGTCCGTCCGCATGTACAGCTGCAGCAGCACGTCGGAGGCGCGGTCCACCCGCTGCCAATGTGGTGCTTGCTTGGTCTGCCCCAGGAGCAGGTCTCGCATGCTTTCTTCCAGGCCGGGAATGTCTGCCAGCAGCCTGTCGCGGACCGAGATGAACTTGAGGTTAGCGATGAGGTTGGCGGCGTCATCGTCCGTGGGAGTGTCGACGCCGCTCAAAAGCCGACCCCACAACTGTCTGGCCTGGGCGATTGCTGTCGGCGGGTCCATGGCCTCTATCCGGTAGCAATGCCGGACGACCTCGTCGTGAAGGTCGGGCTGGGCGAGAACGGGGACGTGAAGGCCGGGAGAGGCGTCGATGTTGGAGCCGCGGTAGATGAGTTCGGCATTGAGTTCGCTCGTCATGACCCCGTCCAGTGAGTAGGTGGCGGGCGAGTCAGAACCCATGCGCAGGTAGTTGGTGAACGTGGTTTCCCCAACGAGCCAGCCGTCGCGAACCGTGATTCCTAGCTCGCTGAGCCGTCCGGTTAGTTTTTCCATAAGGTCTTCGTGGGGGCGAGACTGGCCCGGATCCCAGGGCGTGTAGGTGAAGAGGCCAAAGACGACGCCGGTTGCCTGGCGGTCCGTGCCGATGTACCGCACAGCATGGTCGACCAGACGATCATTGCTGGCTCCGGTGCGGGGGAGGTCCACCCTGAGTGTTCCTCCGATCCGGCGGTCGTCCAGGATGACGCAGACCAGGCTTTCCTTCGGCCAGAATCCGAGGCTGTGCCCCATGAGGCTGACGAAGTCGTCGGGGGTCTTGATTCTGAGCTTTTCCACGATGTCCTCCACCTGCTGATGCCGCCGGTTTATTCCGGGAGCACTCATACATGGATGGCAGGGAAGGGAACTACGTGACGGGCGCCAACTTCGACTCGGTCAGCGCCCCATCAACAGTTGTTCGGCGGCGTTGACAAGAACCCGGTCACGGGGGAGGAGCTTCAGTCCGCGCAGCTGGCAGTCCCGGATTTCAATGACTCGGCGGTGCAGGTGGGCGCGGGCGCTTCCCGCGACGGGGTCAAGAAAAGGGGTCCATCGGTTCCGCAACATGAACTTTCGGTCCGGGCTGCTCCGTCGCCATGTGGGAGTCAGTAGCATCAAGAGCCGTCGTGTCCGGAAATTGTGCTGGACGGCATCGTAATACTTACTTAACCTTGGCAGCATCAGGCCGATGCTGACAAGCAGGACTGCCAAAGTTTCAAACAAGGAAAACGACCAGTTCAGTCCGTCAAGCAGTTGGTGGTTTGGACGTCGGGATTCCTCGAGGATCCCCAGCACCAGTCGGTTCCCCAGCGCCATGGCCATGAAGATGCACCCTACGGCAAAGCAACCGACGCCGGACTTGAAGGCCTTGCTGCTCATCTTCGGGAGGAATCGTCTGGAGGTCAGGGCGATATCGGCGCAGACCCAGATGATGAACGCGGAGCCCATCCACAGAAAGAGTTGCATGCCAGGCTGGTTGCCGTAGGCCAGTGGCAGATTTTGGTTGGTCGTGTCCACTTTGCTCAGGAAGAAGCCCGCAACGACGCTCGTGCCAGCCACAGCGATGGCGAAGCGTCCGCGCCGGAGGTGCTGCCACCGTCGTCCTTGGTCCCTAAAAGCGGCCAACACCATGGCCGTATGGAATTGCCAAAAGGCGGACACGATCGCGATAACCAGGACGAGCCCCACGTGATTTCGGCCGCCTAACAGCGGATCCATCGTGGTGTAGACGTCGGGGACGAATAAGGTGCACGCCATAGCGGCGAAGAACGTCGCGCGCAGCACGGAAGCCCGCTCCTTGTCCGAGGCCGTGGGTATCCGGACGATCGTGAGCAGCCACAGCATCGCGGCCGGCACGTATTCCATTATCCGAAGACCTGGTCAAATCCGGACGGCTCACCCTGCAGATCCTGTACGCGGGGAAGAGTGCGCGCCGCCAACAGTTCCGCCAGGTATTCCGCTGCGGCTTCGTCGTCATTCTCGAAGCTGCTGCGACCGAGTGTCATCAGCGGGGTTTCCGGAAAGCCTGGCAGGTGCATGGGAGCCAGTGACGAAGCGGAGAGTTGGTGGTCCAGGATCATGTGTGCGAATTCGTGGAGAACTATGAATTGGAGCTGCAAAGTTGACTTTGGCGGGGCATACACGACGACGTCTCGGTGCGGGTGGGACAGCCAGAACCCGCAGAGGTCATCCCCGCGCAGGGTGGGCAGCTCCATAATGGTGATGGGCTTGCCGCGCTTTGCTTCCAGCCAGGATTGGATGCTTTGCAGGTCTGGATGGGCCCCAAGTTTGAGTCGGCGATTGGCTTCACGGGCTTGGTGGTGTAGCGCCCGGCTCGTCACTGTAGTGCCTTCCAGTGGCCGCGTGGCCTCCTTGACGGTCTCCTGCCATTGTGGACATGGACGGATTCGTCAGTCTCGGTTCGTACTCGGTTCGTGAGCGACTTTTCGGCGGCAAATAGTAGCGCCTGGAACCTGAATCTGGCTTTTGAAGCGACCTTCTGGCGTTTGTTCATGCGTGAGACCCATCAGCCTGTCAGCGGTAGTGGAGAATCGCTGTTTAGATCATGTTAAATCCGGTCGACGCAGATGACTAGCGTTGGATGGTCAGGTTACTGGCCGTTTGTTGCTTTCCCCATGGCCAAATACGCTCGCAATCCCGATTCACCACGACGCATGAGGGCGGCGTGAGCGAATGTAAATACTGGCGAGGCAACGGGGCTGAGCATGGTCATCCAGCGGCTGGTGGGTCGGACGCGCCATTCGATGTCCATTTGGGTGTGTCCGTTGTCGAGCGGTGAGAGGATTACGCGGCCTTCGCCGGCCAGGTCTCCGCCGGCGTCAAAGACGACCTCGCGGGGGCTCTCAACGTGGGTGGGGTGGTAGGAAACCGCCAGCGAGTAGCCCAGCGAGGCCTTGAATTTCAGCGTGGCTGTGGTTGCAAGAAGTAGTTCCTCGTTTGACGTACCAGCTTGTGGGGACCGCTGCAGCGGCTTGGCGTAAGTACAGCCCGGCCACCAATCGGGCCATGACATGTTCGGATCCGCGATGACGTCCCAGACTTCCTGGTGGGTATTGGCGAAGGTCCAGGACGAGGAGAGGTCATAGAGGCGAGCAGTCATGGGGAAATTGTTGCACAAGGCCATGAAGCGTGACCATGCGCCGATGAATATGAAGCAGGGATGGTTGAGGGCTCGGGTGATGATCGTCCGCTTGTGCGCACTCGAACCTGCCTTTGTCAGGGGTTGGGCCTACACTCGGGATATCGAACTTTATTGCTAGTAAGTGGTGTGTAATGGATCATATATCGAATATTTGTTTAGTAGAATACGCGGCTCCTGCCTTGCATCCACTACTCGCCCCTGTCCTTGTAGCGGCCGGCTATCCGTCACCGGCCCAGGACTATTTCGATGGCAGGATCAACCTCAATGAGCACCTGATCAAGGATGTCACCAGCACGTACATTGTGCGGGTGTCCGGGCATTCCATGGAGGGTGCAGGCATCAGTGACGGGGATGAGTTGATCGTGAACCGGGCCCTTGAACCCAGGGACGGGTCCGTCGTGGTGGCAGTCATTGATGGTGAGCTCACCATCAAGCGACTGCGCCTCCTGCCGGGGGGAGTGGTGCTCCAGGCCGAGAACCCGGACTACCCGGACATCCGTGTCAGCGACCCTCGGTCGTTGACAATCTGGGGTGTCGCCCAGACCTGCCTCCACCACCTTTAGTGAGACCTGCTGCTGATGCGTATCCGGACGGCGGAGTACAAGGGGCCGGCACTCATGCCGGGTAGTGACTATATCGCCCATGTGGACGTGAACAGTTTCTATGCCAGTGCCGAGCGGGCCTTTGACCCTTCCCTGGAGGGCAAGCCGCTAATCGTGCTTTCCAACAACGACGGCTGCGCCGTGACCAGGAGTACCGAGGCGAAGGCTCTTGGCATCCAGATGGGTGATCCGTGGTTCAAGATCAAGCACCTCGCATCTGATGCGATTCCGCCTGAGCGGCGGCTGGTCGCCCGATCGAGCAATTATGAGTTGTATGGGGACGTCAGCGACCGCGTCATGGTCCTTTTGGGGCGCTATAGCGCCTGGGTGGAGGTGTACTCGATCGATGAGGCCTTCCTGGGCGTCAACGGAACTGCGGCGGAGATGCTCGCCCTGGGCCGGGGCATCAAGGACGCGGTGCGCCGCCACGTGGGTGTGCCGGTGTGTGTGGGGATCGCGGGCACGAAGGGGTTGGCGAAGTTGGCGAACAAGTGGGCGAAGCATAATGCGCCCTTTGGGGGTGTGTGCCATTGGGAATCGATTCCCGAGGCCGAGCGTGAGGCGCTGATGTCCAGGTTGTCCGTGGTGGAGTTGTGGGGTGTGGCCGGCCGGTTGACGAAGCGGTTGAACGCGATGGGCATTAGGTCGGTGCTGGATTTGAAGAACGCCAATCCGGTCCTGATCCGTGATCGGTTCTCGGTGGTGTTGATGCGCACCGTGCTGGAGTTGCAGGGCATCCGGTGCATCCCGATGGAGGAGGAACGCATCGGCCGGGAGCAGTTGATCTTCAGCCGGTCCTTCTCGACCCCGATCACCAGCCATGCGGCTATGCGCCAGGTCATGGGCTTGTACGCGCAGCAGGCCAGTGCACGGCTGGCCAAGCACCAGCTGCAGGCGAAAGTGCTGACCGCCTTCGCTGCGACGTCGCACTACAACCCGGCCGACACGTCCTTCCCGTCGGTGTGTGTTCCCCTGCCGATGCCCACGGCCGATCCGGTGTTGCTGGCCAGGGCCGCCCATGCGCTGCCGCCGCGGACGGTGGAGGGGGTGAAGTATGTGCGGGCCGGGATCATGGTCACCGACCTGCGCCCGACCGGCAACCAGGCGACGTTGAAGCTGTTTGAGAACCGGCACGAGGAACGCGGCATTGGCCAGCTGCTCGAGGAGGTCTCCAAGAAGCACGGGCGGGGAAGTATTGGCCTGGGTGCCGGGGGCATCAGGGGCGGGCCGGACTGGACGATGAAGCGTGAGATGCTCTCACCGCGCTATACGACGCATTGGGAGGAGTTGCCCGTGGCCAGGGCCTCATGAACCGGTGGGGTGTACCAGTTCGGGCCCGTTGCCGGTGAGCGGGCCGACCTGGTAAAACTCCAACGCCTCGGCCACCGGGGTGGCGGCGGCGACGGCGGCGTCGACCAGGGACTGGTCGCCGTCCTGGCCGGCGTCCAGCCATTCGTCCCAAAAGCTTGGTGGCAGGGTCACGGGTGTGCGGTCGTGCAATTGGCTGACCTCGCCGACGGCGGCTCGGGTCAGGATTGTGGCGGTCAGTGTCCAGTAGTCCTGGTGGTCCTGGGGCAGGGCCTTGTCCGGCCACCACGTGTACAGGCCGGCAAACGCCAGGACCTCATTGTTGGGGGAGTGGATCGCGTACGGGGTTTTCGTCTTCCCTTCCGTGTGCCACTCGTAGTAGTAGTCGGCCGGCTTATCCGGTATCCATTTGCGGTCGTCTTCAACGTCTTTGAGTGCGGTGACGGGTCGTCAGATCCTGTTGAAGACCTGACTATCTGGTCCTGTTCTTGAATGTCTTTGACGTCGTCAAGAGGTAAAACCCGATGTTGCCGCGGGCAGCAATCGGGGGAATGCTTGGTGAGAGCAACGTCTGGAAGGTGCCGAAATGGCCAGAATCCAACGTGTCACCCTCGATGGCCAGGACCCGACCTGGACTGTTCTCGGTGATGATTTCCTGCCGGTAGTTCCGGTTGAAGAGTTTCTTGAATACCTGCGCCAGACTGGCTCGTCGCCGAACACGGTTCGATCCTATGCCCGCGGGCTGATGTTGTGGTGCCAGTTTCTGGGACTGAAGGGCAGGGCGTGGGACGACGTCCGGCTGGAGGACCTGACAGGGTTTTTGGGGTGGCTCAGAACTGGCCTACCACCGGAAATCCCAACCATAGGACCACCGCCACCGATTCTTGTCTCCGATGCCACGGCCGCTCTACGGCTACAGTCCGTACGTTCCTTTTATCTCTTTCACCAATGGCAAGGTATGGCAATCATGCCGCAGCTCTCCGCGACATCGGACATCGGTCCGCCATACAAATCGTTCCTTCATCACATCCACCGCCCGGCAGGCAACCGGCGTGCGACCGTGAAGGTCCGGCGCCGGCGCCCGACTGCCCCCACACTGACCCCAACCCAGCTCACGCTAATCAAGGATTCCTGTGCCCTCTACGACCCGCACACCGGAATATGGGACGGGTCGGTGCGCGACAGGCTCTTCTTCAATCTTCTGGAGGAGACTGGATTGCGCATCGGCGAGGCATTGTCACTTCAACATCGGGACTGGCACAGCGGCGGGGGCGGCAACCCCTTTATCGAGGTGGTCCCGCGGCCCCACCCGCTGGGCGAGCGGGTCAAAGGCGGAAACTACCGCAAGCTGTACATCGGCGACGAGCTGGACCGCTTGTATACGGAGTTTGTTTGGCGGCTCTGCGACTCGGGCATGGATCTCGCGGTCGATGACATGGACCAGGCTTATGTCTTCGTCAATCTCAGGGGTGAGCGGATCTTCTGTCCTCTGCGGCCGGAGACCATTTACAAGCTGATTGGCAGGATTAGTCGGGCGCTGGGAGCGCAGCTCCCTTCCCGGTGGTCTCCACACTGGTTCCGCCATACCCACGCGACGGCCCTGCTGCTCTCGGGGAGCCCAGTCCATGTCGTGAGCCGGCGTCTGGGCCATGCGGACGTCCAGACAACCCTGAACATCTATGCCTGGGTTACTGAAGACGAAGAACTTCGGGCCCTGGCTGATTGGAAAGCGGTGACGAGCAAATGGAGGGACGGCAATGAAACGCTCGGATGAAAACACCTATTCCTGGCTGCACAAGCTCAACCCGGAACCCTACTCACCGACCATCAATGCAAGATTGTTAGAGACGGTGCCCCCGGGCCTGCGGTTGCTGCACTACACCCGCACCACCGTCCCGGTAGAACATCTGGGAGCTTTCGCGTTCTACCACCGCAAAATCGGCCCTTTCCACCTGGACGGGCTCCCGGACCCGATGCAGCGGGAAATGATGTTCGTCATCTGGCGGATAATCGAGCTCGGCGGGCGCGTGCCGTGCGCGCCCCTGTCCCTGCTGATGAGGGAACTGGCCGAAACCACACAACGACTCAAAGCCTCGGGACAGCCGTTCGAGTCCCTGATGGCCAGGACGCCAATCCAGTGGAAGTCCGAACTCTCCCGGACCTGGGTCAGAAGAACCAAGGCCTTTCCCAATCCACAGACGTTCCGCACCTATGTCTCACCGCTGGATAGGGCATGCAAACTCCTGTGGTTCGCCTACGACACCAGTGCTTGGTGGCAGCGGGAAGTATGGGACCTGACCATGGATTCCCGCATTCCACGCCGGGCACAGGAACCATGCGGCCAAAAGGGCATTCACTGGCACGCCTTGGAACCGTCCTGGTTGCGGGCTGGAGGCATGTATTACGTGAAGTCCATGATGGAAACGGGGCAGTTGACCTGGTCCACCGCGCACACGAATAAGAACGCCTTCATGGAATTCTCCCACTTCGTGACCTCACGTGGACTGACCAGCCCCCGCATGGTCAACGACGACCGCCAGCTTCGGACCTTGATGATGGAATTCCTCACGGAGTTGAGATCCACCCCGAATCACGGCGTACGCAACCACGGCAATCCACGCTCTGGTGCCAGCATCAGCCAAATTGCGTCCACCATCAGGGCCTTCTACGCATTCATGCACGACTACGGAGACGAGGCCTCAGCAGCACTCAACGACGATCGCTGGACCGGATTCAGTCCGGAGTACCTGCGCTTTTGGCGCCCCGGCGATGTGGGCAGATTCAAAAAGGAGCACTTCGATGAACGCTACCTCTTCAGCGACACCGACCTAGCGACAATCAAAGCGGCGGCACCGCTGCTGGGCTTGCCCCGTGCCGAGGGCGGGATGGGAGACCCGCAAGCCATGCGGATCCTTCTGCTGATGGTCGCCACCGGTCGAAGGATCAATGAGATCTGCATGCTTGACGCGGACCCGCTCACCCTGCTGGAGGCTAACCTTGCCAAGCTGCGATACCAACAAACAAAGATCCTGGACGCACCGGACACGATCTTCGTCGACCAGGAGGTCATCGACCTCGTTGAAGAGCAGCAAGCCTGGCTCAAAGCCCATCTGGCAACGATCGGCGCCACCTTTGATCCGCCCTACCTTTTCGTGAGCCGGCACAACAACCTCCGCGGCCAGAATCCCTACCTGACCCATGTCTTCAGGACCCAGCTGACGAAACTGGTTGACCGCGCCCACCTCACGGACGGCGGCGGCGAACCCTTGGATCTGGGCAAGACCCACCGATTCCGCCACACCAAGGCGACAAGCCTGCTCAACGCCGGCGTCCCGCTGCACGTGGTCCAGCGCTACATGGGGCACACGACGCCGGAAATGACCATGCACTACGCCCAAACACTGGACTCAACGGCGAAGACGGAATTCCTCAAATACAAGAAGATCACCAGCACCGCCACAGCCTCGACCGTCGAAGCCGAGGACCTCTACGACCTGATGCTTCTGGATTCACGCACCGACCGGGTCCTGTCCAACGGCTGGTGCACCCTGCCACCAGCCAAGACGTGCGAGAAAGGCAACGCCTGCCTGACGTGCGATCTCTTCGTTACCGACGAACGGTTCCTGGACATACATAAAAGCGAACTCGTCTCCCTGGACTCGCTCATCGACAAGCGCCAGGAAGTACACCGGCAACGGACCGGGGAGCCGATGTCCGAAAACCATGTCTGGCTCACCCTCCGACGCCGTGAACAAAAAGCCCTGAACACCATCGTGGACTCCCTCGAAAACGGAGCCTCCCAACCGGCTGCGGCCCTCCCCGCCCCGGCAACCCGGACACGGACGGAGGCCGACAGGCTCAGCGGACAGGGCAGCCGGACGGGCCACCGGCCGTGAGGGGCAACCCGGGGAATCTGCGTCACGCAGCCCGCGCGAAACACGAGGCGGCCGTGCTGCGCGCCGAAAAAGGCTTGAAAGCCGTCCTGCGCGCCCAAGCCCCAGTGACCTTCGAGAGCGTCGCCGCTGCAGCCAAGGTATCAAAAGATTTCCTCTATCGAACCCCGGACCTTCGGACCCGCATCGTCAAGTTGCGCGAACAACAAACTCCGGCCAAGAATGCTGCCGCCAGCAGGAACGCGGAACCGGTCGGGATTGATACGAGCAGCATCATTCACACGCTCACGGCCAAGCTGGCTTCCGAACGCGCCAGCCACCGGCAAGAATTGGTGGAGCTGAACCAGGCGCTGGCAGCGGCCCACGGACAGATCCTGGCACTCAAGCGCCATCTCCCCAACGCCGAACCGGGCCACAATGATCCCGGCCACCCGGCAAAGCCGATGGGATGAAACTTTCCCGTCCTGTCCAGACTCCTTGATACGGGTGCCCTTGGGCTATCCCGTGGTGCTGCCGTGCAGATCGATTGCCAGGCGGCTGGTCCAGTTTCGGATTTCGCCGGGAACCAGGCACCTCCGTTCCATGCCCTCGATGCCGCCTTCGAAGGGGTCATCCGTTGCCCCATTACGGATCCCAATCCCAGGACCAGGGTCCACAACGGCTTCCTGGCCGAGGGCGACCAGGGAGACATTAGCGGGCATCTCCGCAGTGATGGGCTTGGTTTAGTTCACCACTGATGTTGATGCCCGGCTCGGCCCCAGACTCGACTGACTGGCCGTTGAGGTCCCTTCCGGGTTTGGTGCCGGAGGGGTAGACGGTGATGATTCCCTGTAGAAAGTGCCTGTTCTATCCGGTTTGATGTTGAGCTGCTGCACGACCTTCACAGGCCATTTCAGCATCGGTGAGTGGAATCGTCTTGTCACGGGTCGCTTCAGGCGGCGGAAGGATCGTTTGTACGGGGTGTGCTGAGTCCGGCAGGCCTTTCTCGTACCTGTCCATTTCGTTGGGAATCCACGGGGCACGGCCATGGTTCCCTGGAACCTATGGCTGGTGGCGGACGGGTCGTTTCCGCTACCGGGTTGTTGTAGAGTTCGCTTCAACGGTGATGGATCCCGCCGGGACGTGAACGTCCGAACTGCCGCTGTGGCTGATGGCTTCCTGCCTGTCGTTCGAAGGTGGGTTGACGTGTCCGGATTTGTCGCGATCCTTCACGCCGCGTGGACGTCCTCCGTTTTCAGTGGATTTGCAGCGGCATCAGGGCCCCATTCGCACCGTCCGGCACTTCCAGCGCCTGTCCGTGAACAGCGTCTGGTCCGGAGTGCATGGGAGGTGGGTTAGTGAAGGCCAAGACTGAACAGCCCTTGGTTCCCCGGGCTCCGTTTGCCTTGACTCCGGAGGAGGTCCGCCAGCTGTGGTCTTTCGTGCACGGGGACATCATGGACGGCGGCACGCGCCAGTACCTGCGGGGATCCTTGGGGTTGTGTCCGCGCCATGCTTGGGGTCATGCCGTGGTGGAGATCGAGTTATGGCAGGCAGGGGCCGGCCTGCGCGGAGGGCACCAGCCCTTCGATGTTTCGGTCTTGTATGAGGACTTGTTGGAGTATGCGGCGGGTGAACTTCGCAAGCCGTTGTCGTGGATTCACCCGGGCCTGGCGCACCAGCCGACACGTTCCGGAGCGTGCCGGATCTGCCAGGAACTAACTGGCCCGCTCCCGGACGGGCTGCGGATGGGGTATGCGAACTCCAACAGCGCGGCCCTGGCGGTTGAGGCAAACGAGCTGACCTATACCACCGCATGGTGCCGCGAAACGCGCAGCACCTGGTTTCCCGGGGTGTGTCCGACCTGCCTGGGAAACGACGGCGCGGACCCTCTCACGCTGTGCCGGTGGCACCTGACGGCCCACGGGCCCATCTCCCGGGATACCGGCTACGCCGTCGCAGACCGCCTCTTGGAAATCAGGCAACGCTTGCTGCGGCTGGTAGCTTCGATGACCGATCATGGGGAACCGGCCACGGCAGGGGATGATGCGGCGTGGGTGGAGGCCTTGGGATGGTTCGCTGGCTGGGCCCTGCCGCTTTGCCTTTCCCGAAGCGCGCCCGGCCCCTGAGACTGACCCACTGACGGGTCCGGTCTGGCATCATGTGTTGACGTGGCTGCGGGCAGTGCCTGTAAAGTCTGTCTTGGTGATGGATCCCGCCGGGACCGACTTGTCGGTCCGAACCGCCACCATGGCTGATGGTTCCTACCTTTGAGGGATGAAGGTAGGTGGGCCATGCCCGGTTTCGGCACGCTGGTCCTCCTGCGCCACGGTGAAAGCGTCCTGAACGCCGAGGGCCGCTTCACCGGCCTCCTGGACCCACCCCTGACCGCCGAGGGCCGCTGCGAAGCCGAGGACGCCGCACGCCTGCTGGCCGCGAGTGGCCTTCATCCAACGATAGTCTTCACCTCCACCCTCCTGCGTGCGACCGAGACAGCGGACATTGTGGCCCGGGAGCTCGGACTCGCCGAAGAGCCGGTGCGGTTGTGGCAGCTCAACGAACGCAATTACGGCTCCCTGACCGGGAGGTCCAAGGCCGAGCTCTGGAGCGAATTCGGGGACGAGGTGCTGCATTTTTGGCGCCGCACCCTCTACGGGACACCCCCTCCCATGGACCAGGAAGCGCTGGGGAAACTGCGCAACAGCCCGGCCCTCGCCGGGGTCCCGGCCGGGGCCGTGCTGGCCAGTGAATCCCTATGCGCTGTCTCCAAACGCGTCAAGGAGGTGTGGGTGCGATCCCTACGTCCGCGGCTCCTGCGGGGGGAAACGGTGTTGTGTGTGGGGCACGGGAATTCCCTGCGCGCCCTGTGCTTCTTGTTGGACGGGCTCAGCGAGGCCGAGGTGGAGGCCTTGAACATTCCGACGGGCCAGCCGCTGGTGTACCGCTTCGACGGTTGGGGGCTTCCCTTCCTGCGCGGCGGCCGTTATCTGAATCCGCTGGCCGCGCGGACCGCTGCCGAGAAAGTCGCCGCCGAGGGCGGCACCTGAACAATGAATGGAGCACCCCATGAGTGAGCTGCGCATTACCGCCGTCCGGGCCCTGCAGATCCTAGACTCCCGCGGCTACCCAACCCTGCGCGTGCAGCTGGAGAACGACGCCGGCACCGTTTTCGAAGCGTCCGCACCGTCCGGGGCCTCCACCGGCGCCCACGAAGCGGTGGAACTGCGCGACGGCGGCACCGCCTTCCACGGCCGCGGCGTCACCGGGGCGATCAAAGCGGTGACCGGGGAGATCAGCGCACTGCTGACCTCCCGACCCTGGGCCTCCCAGCGGGAGCTGGATGAAGCACTGTGTGCGCTGGATGGGACGGCGAACAAGTCCCGGTTGGGGGCCAACGCTCTGGTGGCGGTGTCCATGGCCGCGGCCCGGGGTTTCGCCGCCGGGACCGGGCACTCCCTGCACACGTGGATCTCGCACTCCCTGGGGCGTGCCGAACGCCTTCCGGTCCCGCACTTCAATGTCCTCAACGGCGGCCAGCATGCCGCCAACGGCCTGGCCTTCCAGGAATTCATGATCGCCCCCGTCGGAGCCGCCACCTACCCGCAAGCCCTGGAATGGGGTGCCGACATTTACCATGCCCTGGCCGCCACCCTGCGCGGTCGGGGCCTGGCGACCGGGCTGGGGGATGAGGGAGGATACGCCCCGGAGATCTCCTCCCCCGAAGAGGCCCTGGATTTGATCGTCTCCGCCATCGACGCCGCCGGCCACCGGCCCGGCATCAACGAGGTCGCCATCGCCCTGGACCCGGCCGCGAACTCCTTCTTCCAGGACGGTACTTACCGGCTCAACGGACGCCACTACACCCCCTCCCAGATGGTCACCTACTACGGAAAACTCCTGGACAACTATCCGATCCGCAGCCTGGAAGACCCCCTGGCCGAGGACGACGCCGAGTCCTGGCCCTACCTCGTCGGTGTCCTGGGTGAGCGGGCACAAATTGTGGGCGATGACCTTTTCGTCACGCAGGCCGCCCGGGTCAGCGCCGGGATCCGGTCCGGCTCGGCCACCGCCGTGCTGATCAAACCGAACCAGGTCGGCACCGTCACCGAAACCCTGGACACCTTGTCTGTCGCGGACGGTGGCGGGTTCACCGCCATGGTCTCCCACCGCTCCGGGGAAACCCTCGACACCTTCGTGTCCGATCTGACCGTCGGCTCCGGCTGCGGCCAACTCAAGGCCGGCGCCCCCGCCCGCGGGGAACGGGTCGCCAAATACAACCGGCTGCTGGAAATCGCCGACGCGAACCCCACCCTGCCCTACGGGCTCGCGGCCCAGCCGAGGGAAGGAGCCACCCATGCCTGACCACCACAAAAGGCCCCAAACACACCCGGCCCCTTTGCCCCACCAGAAGATGACCGGGCCTGTTGTTGCCGGCGTTGTCCCGGGCCAGCCGGCCATCGTGATCCGCCAGGCCGCCGCCCTGGCCTACAGCCTCGGCGTCGGCCTGGTCTTCGCCTACGTCGACGTCACCCGCTACCTGGTCGAAGAACATGGCGGGGCGGATGACACCTCGGCGCCCATCGACCCGGACGGGGTCGATGAGCCCGACGACGTCGAAGGCGCCGCCCGAGCCATCCGGGAACGAATCAGCGCCGAGCTCGGCGCCGGTGACCGCGGGGACGCCGGAGCGGGCGACACCGAACCGGACTGGTCGTTGGTGACCCTGGCCGGGGAACCGGCCCGGTCCCTGGCCAGATTTGCTGAGAGCGTCCACGCCTGCGTGATTGTCGTGGGCACCCGGGAACGCGGGGTGGGTGCCCGCCTCGAGGAATTTCTCATCGGCTCCGTCGCCGTCCACCTGACCCACCGCCAACACCGCCCCGTCCTGGTCATCCCGTTGGACCCACACGCACCACAAGGGGGCTCTTGATGACCGAGCGAACACCACCCACCACAAAATCTGCCTCCCCGCCGGGGACCGAAAATCTTCCGGTGGACAGTGACGTCGACCTGCCCGGGCCGGTGCCGGGTTCGGCGCATCGGCCGATCCACCTGCATCCGGGGTTCGTGCTGCTCGTCGTGGCCGGAGGCTGCCTCGGCGCGCTGACCCGGTACAGCCTGGGCCGGATCCTGCCGGCCCCGGGAGGGTGGCCGCTGCCAACCCTGCTGATCAACCTGGCCGGTGCCTTCGCCCTGGGAGTGTTGTTAGAGGGGCTCTCCCGCCGCGGTGCGGACACGGGCCGGTTGCGGCTGGTGCGCCTGCTGGTAGGAACCGGGTTCATGGGCGCCTTCACGACCTACAGCACCCTGGCCGTGGATGCCGTCCACCTTTTCGACGCCGGGGCCCCAGTGTCCGCCCTGCTGTATCTGGCGGCGAGCCTGTTCGGCGGGATCGGGGCCGCGCTGGCCGGGATCTGGGTCGCGGCCCGGCACCACCGCGCCGTGGCTGCCCGGGAAGGAACCGACCTGGTTCCGGCCGGTCCTGGGGCGGAGCAGTGACGGTTCTTCTGCTGGCCCTGGCCGGAGGTGTCGGGGCCGGGCTGCGGTTCATGATCGACGGGCTCATCCGGGCCAGGGCCCGCACCGCCCTGCCGGTGGGAACCATGCTGATCAACACCACCGGCTCGCTGCTGCTGGGCATCTTGACCGGGCTGGTCGCCGGCCACTACACGGACACCGCCGTCGGCCTAGTCCTGGGGACCGGGCTCCTGGGCGGCTACACAACGTTCAGCACCGCCAGCTTCGAAACAGTCCGCCTCGTCCAGGCCCGGCGCACCGGATTGGCCATTATCAACGCCGCCGGAACCATGCTGGCGTGCGTGCTGGCCGCAGCCGCCGGCGCCGCCCTGACGCTCCTGCTGTAGCCCCGCCCTCCGCCAACAGGTGAGGGCTCAGGTGGGTTCGATGGCGGACTTGGTTCGGAGGGCGCCGGAGGCGATCAGCGAGGCCAGCATCCACACCGCCGCGTAGGTGAACGCCACGGCAGGGGAAAACACGGCCCACAGGATGCCGGCGGTGACGGTGGCCCCGAGGTCCCCGGCAGACTGGACCAGGCCCAGGATGCCGAAGCCGTTCCCGCGCAGCCTGTCCGGCAGCGACAGGGCAACCGTGGTTGATTCGGCCGTTTCGGCGAAGCCGATGCCCACCCCGGCCAGCAGGAAGGCCGCCAGGACCAGGCCCCAGTTGTGGGGGCTAAAGGCAAAGAGCAGGTAAGCCGCCACGTAGACCCCGGCCCCGGCGGCGAAGACGACCCGGGGACCGGCCTTGTCGATGAGCTGACCGCCCAGGAGCGAGGCGACGGTCGCTGCACCGTTGTGGGCGGCGTAGAAGAAGATCGCCAGGGCCGCGGCGGCGGCCAGGTCCCGGCCGCCGCCGGTGAGCAGTTCGGTGGCGCGCAGGATCAGCAGGGTCGTGGCCAGGTTGCCCAGCTCAAAGAACGAGACAGGGATCAGGGCACGGGCCACCCCGGCTCGGCGCAGCTCGCCGAGGTTGAAGCTCAGCGTGGTCCGCCCGGCGGGGGTGGCCAGGACCGTCCTCGCCTGCCGGGCAGCGATGGTGATCGCGACCGCGGCAAAAATGCTCGGAATGAAGGAGAACAGGATGGCGGGCCGGACGCCGACCAGCCCCACGAGCAGCCCTGCCAGCAGGGGACCAACAATGGCGCCGGCGTTGTCCCCGGCCCGTTCGATCCCGGCCGCACGCCCGTAGGCGGCGCGCGGGGTGATGGAGACCAGCAGGGTATCCCGGGCCGGAGACCGGATGCCGCGGGCCGCCCAGGCAAGGGCCCGCAGCCCGGCAACCTGCCAGACCATGGTGGTGACCCCGATCAGGGCGGTGGCCACGGCGGTGAGCAGGTAACCGCCGGAGGCTACCTTGGCCCGGCGGGCAGGTTCGTTGGACAGCGGCCCACCGGCGAGCTTGCTCAACCCCACCAGGGCATCGGATACCCCCTCGATCGCGCCGAGCGCGGCCGGCCCGGCATGCAGGGTCGAGGTCAGAAACGACGGCAGCAAGGAGGTGACCAGCTCGTGCCCGGCATCGCTGAAGAACGACGCGCTCCCGACGCCCAGGATTCCCTTGTTCAGCCACCGCCCGTCCGCGGCGTCGGCGGGCTGGTCGGGGACCGCGCCCGGATCCTCCGGATTCGGCTCGACGAGCGGGGTCGCTTCGTTCTCATCCATGGCGTCCTCCCGGGCAAAGGGTCGGACTCGACGCTCTTCGCAGCACCACAGCCGCCTGTCGCGTCCGCACCACCACCAATTTCCTGGCCGCTGTGCCGCGGGGAACCTGCACGGGCCCTTGACGATGGGGGACACTGCCTGTCGCCTGGGATACAGGGAAAACCTGCATGGGTGAGTCCTTTCAGGGGTCGTTTAGTTAGTCGATCCAAGCGTGGTGTCAGAGGTGCCGCGGGGGTTGGGTCTCCTGCCAGCGTCGGCTGCAGGCGGCAACGATGCCAATGGCTTCCTCGATGCCGGCCCAGCCCAAGACCCGGGTTTCGGTTCCGGCCTGGAAGTCCTTGTAGTGGTTGAAGTGGTGCTCGACCTGGTCCTTCCACCGCTGGCCCACATCCTCCAGGGTGCGAAGTGCGTTGCCGGTGTCCCGGTCGTCGGCGGGGACGGTGACGATCTTGTAGTCCATGTCGGGCCCGTCCCGAAAGTTCAGCACGCCCAAGATCCTTGCCTCAACGGCCAGTCCGGTGGGCAGGGGCTCGCCGGTGATGCACAGGATGTCGAGCTCGTCCCCGTCCTCGTCCAGGGTTTGGGGGATGAAGCCGTAGTTGACGGGTTTGGCGAAGATGGCCGGGTCCACCCGGTCCAGGCGGAAGAGCCCGGTGGTGCGGTCCCATTCAATTTTGTGGCTGGAACCCTGCGGGATGTCGATGACGCCGGTGACCAGGCCCTGGCGGAAATCCCCGCAGCTCAGAAGTGTGTTGAAGTCAGGCATGGGAGGTCCCCTTTCCGGGACGGGGAAGGGGACCGGAGCGACCGTGCCGGTCCACGGCCACGAGCGGCAGCAGAAAACCGGGACCAGGCACGACGGCAGCATGGGCGGACTGTTTTGGGTGAGTGAATGTGGTCATGGTTCTCCGTCCGCGTGGCGCCTTGGACAGGAACTATTAGCCGGCAGTGGCGGTTCGGACAGTGACCGCCTGCCCCGGCGAGATCCATCACCGTTCCTGTAATCAACCACACCCAGGGGACCGCTGGCAAGGGCCGGCCCTGATTTGGCCCCGGTTCACGTCATGCCCCGGCACAAGCACCTGGATGTTTGCGACGTGGTCCGCGGCGCCGACGCGATAGACTGCCTCCCAAAACCGCCGGGTCGAGAGGAGCCAGGGTGTCCGCATGAGAACCACAAGCCGGCACCGGCCAACCACCACGTCAGCGGCCAGGCAGACGCCGGGATGACCCAGAAGCGCGGGATGGGGGTCGGGCGGGTCATCCCGTTCGGCACCGGCCCGGCCGCCCGCCGGGCCGCCTCCCGGGAGGCCGACCGGCTGTGGCAGGAGGGCACGGCCGCCCGGGCGGTGTTCCATCCCAAGTACGGCGGGTGGGCCGTGCTCATCTTCGCCGGCGGCGTCCGGCACCGGCCACAGGACTATTCGAAGGTGCCGACGGGCCTGGCGGTCCCAGGCTCCACTGCACCTGGAACGCCCAGGTGCGCAGTCCAACCGTTCCCGGCCCGGGCAGTAATCTGCGGACCCGGCGCGTCCCTGGGAGAGTTCGGGGGCGACCCCAGTGGCAACGTGGGAATCGCGGGGGCTTCCCAAACCCGGTGAAGATCCCGAGACTGGTGGGTGATGGAGGTGAAGCTGCAACGTGCCTGATGACCCGCACCCCGGTGGCGAGCTGCCGGCCGGCGCCCTGGCCCCGCGCGCGACGTGGCGGGTGAGCGTCGACGTGCGCGACCTCGCCGATCGCCCTCTCGACGCCCTGCGGCTGCTGCTGGTCGCCGATGTGTTCCGACGGCTGGTGGAGGATCTGCAAGGCGGACTGGTCCTGCTCGCGGTACTTGAGAACGCGGCCGTGCCATCAACTACTACCAGGGAGGACGCGGCGAAGGCGCTGTGGATCCGTCCGCCCCTGGCCCGGACGTGCTCACCGACCGAGGTGGCAGCCCTTCTGGGTGCGCCACCAAACATCGTGCTGGTACCGGCAGTGCCGAGCAATTCCACCGCGGGGGCGCCGGATCCCGGCTACACCCTTCGGGTCGCCGCGGTCATCCCCCCTCATGGCGGGACGGGGCTGCCACCGTCCGGACTGCCCGCCGTCTTCGACCCGCTCGCGCTGCGGCTGGCGCTGCTGCGCTTCCCGTATCCGAGCCCGGCCGTGCTAACGACGGCGCGCCTACACCGCGCGGAGGAGACGCTGCAGCGCTGGCGGTTGAAGGTCGCAGACTGGGAAGACATGCCGCCGGCTCCGATGCACCAGCACAGTGTCGATGCCATGTCTGCCGCGCTCGTCGCCGGCCTTGACACCGTCACGGTGTTAAAGCTGCTGCATCGAATGGAAGTCGACCTGCACCTTGCCTCGGGCAGCAAATTCGCAACGTTCGCCCACCTGGACCGGGTCCTCGCCCTGGACCTGTGCCATTTGGTGGGCAAGGTGCGCAGGTAACGGCCGTCCCACCTGCGTGGGGTTGCGCAGCGTCCGTGCTCTCTGTTTGACTGGAAACAGGCGACGGCGCCCGCCTTGACCGAGAGGTCAGAACCGCGACACGGCTGATGGCGCCTCCAGTTGAGCTGGAGGTGGTGCCGAGTGCCTGCACACAGCATCCTGTTCCCTGGCCGCGTGCCGGCCGGTGCGGAAAAGTGCCCGCAGCCGGGGTTTTTCGTTGATCTAAACCTGGACCAGGTTGTGGCGTCGGTGACCGGCAAGGACGAATACACGCTCACGCCGTTCTTCTACCACCCGTTGGGCGACGTTGACGCGGTGCGCTACCGGCAGGAGGTGTTCCAGGATCTGGAACGCCGCGAGGTGCGCGAGCCGGTGTCCGCCTTCGAGTCCCAGACACTGGCGGCGAACTTCAGCTACCGGGCCCAGGAGATGCGAAGCGACCACCACGGCTCCGGCCACTACCACCGGGCGCTGTGGTTCCTCAACGCCGTCGAGAAGTACTGCCGGGCGGTTACCGCACTGGCAGAGGGCCTGGCGCAGGCGGGTGTACGTTCACGCGGCCTGCGCGGGCTGGTGCATTACCTGCAGGGCTACCTGGCCTCGGCGGCCTTCACCGAGATGAGAGCCGAAGCCCGCCGGCTGCAGGAGGGACTCGACGCGGTGGACTACTGCGTACTCGTCAAAGGCGACCGGGTCACGGTAGGCCACTATGACGATCAGGTCGACTACAGCGAACAGGTTACCGTGACGTTCGAGCGGTTCCAGCAGGGCACCGGGACCGACTACCGCGACACGCGCCCGGACTGGCAGGAAGAAGACTTCGCCGAACTGGCCGTGCTGGAGATGGTCGCGAAGCTGTATCCGGAGCTGTTCGCCGCCCTCGACGCCTTCTGCCGGCAGCACGCCGACTACCTGGATGCGACGGTGGCGCTGGCCGACCGCGAGTTCCAGTTCTACCTGTCCTACCTGGAGTACATCCGGCCGCTGCGCGAGGCCGGGCTCAGAGTGAGCTATCCGTGCGTTTCTGTGGAGTCCAAGGACGAGCAGGTGCTGGACACGTTCGACCTGGCACTGGCCGCGCAACTGATCGGCCACGGCGGGCAGGTGGTGTGCAACGACATCACGCTGAGCGGGCCCGAACGTGTCCTGGTGATCTCCGGACCGAACAACGGCGGCAAGACGACCTTGGCCCGCACCATCGGCCAGCTGCACCACCTCGCACGGCTGGGCTGCCCGGTCCCCGGACGGGACGTACGCCTGTTCCTGTGCGATCAGATCTTCACCCATTTCGAAAAGGAGGAAGACATCACCACCCTGGCCGGCAAGCTGCAAGACGAACTGAACCGGCTGCATGCCGACCTGGCGTCGGCGACGCCGGCCAGCCTGATCGTCCTCAACGAAGTGTTCAACTCCACCACCGTCGCCGACGCCGGGTACCTCAGCGGCAAGATCCTGCAGCGGGTCAGCGAGTTGGACGCGCTCGGGGTGTGCGTCACCTTCCTGGACGAACTGTCGACGCTGAACCGGAAGACGGTGAGCATGGTCAGCCAGGTTGACCCGCACGACCCGGCGATCCGTACGCACAAGGTCATCCGCATCATGGCGGACGGGCGAGCCTACGCCCACGCGATCGCGGACAAATACGGGTTGACCTACGAGCGGATCACGGCCGGCCGTCGCGCCGGACGGGGCACGTCATGAAGGCCCTGTTGATGTTTGAGGACCGCGACTTCCAGACGGACACCGCCCTGCTGGACGCTCTGGAACGGCCCTACGTCCGTCGCCAAGCACCCGTCGAGAAGCCTCCGGTCGGTCAGCGCGACCTGATCCAGGACTTTGAACTGGAGACCTTGTGGCATGCCATGGCACTTGATGACCTGGTGGTGTATGTCTCGGCAAGGACCGCCATGCTCGCCGGCCTGGGAAGCGTCGAGCAGATCCGCTACCGGCAGGCCGTGTTCGCCGACTGCCTGGCGCAGCCGGACGTCGTACGCGAAATCTACGGCCTCGCGGTCCAGGCCATCGTCGAGGAACGCTCGATCTTCCGCGGCAGTTTCTCCCTGACCCACAACAGTTCAGCCCCCCTGAGCACTTCGATCACCAGGCTGGAAGCCTTCCTGCCGATCCTCCAGCGGCTCCGCGCGCTCACCGACGAGCACGCCGGCCGGTTCACCTCAAAAGGGTTCACCCGGTTCTTCGACACACTGCGCCGCGAGCTGGACGAGGACTACTTCCAGGAGATCAGCCAACACCTGGGGTACCTGCGCCTCCGCGACGGGGTGTTGATGAGCGCCCGGCTCGGCACGGGCGGCCAGGGCATCGACTACGTGCTGCGGGCCCCCCGCCCGGACAACCGCCTCTTCCGGTTCCGGCGCGTCATGCTCAACCGGCCCACCTTCAGCCACACCGTGCCGCCGCGCGACCAGGCCGGAGGGCAGGCGCTGGGCCGGCTGCGCGACCGCGGGGTCAACCTGGCCGCCAATGCACTCGGGCAGTCCACTGACCACATCCATGGTTTCTTCACCGCGCTGCGCACCGAACTCGGTTTCTACGTCGGCTGCCTCAACCTTCACGACCAGCTCACCGCAAAGGGCGAACCGGAATGCCTGCCCGATCCGCACCCGGCCGGGACGTCTGTGTGGTCTGCGCAGGCCCTATTTGACCCGTGTCTGTCGCTGCGCCTGCCCGGCCGGGTGCAGGGCAACGACCTGCGCGCCGACGGCAAACCGCTGCTGGTCATCACCGGCGCCAACCAGGGCGGCAAGTCGACGTTCCTGCGCAGCCTGGGCCTGGCGCAGCTGATGATGCAGGCCGGCATGGCCACCCCCGCCGAGTCGTTTGCCGCCACCGTCACCACCGGCGTGTTCACCCACTGCAAACGCGAAGAAGACGCCACCATGACCAGCGGCAAGTTCGACGAAGAACTCGCCCGGATGGGCACCCTCGTCACGGCCATCACCCCGGGGGCCCTGCTGCTGTGCAACGAATCCTTCGCGGCCACGAACGAACGCGAAGCCTCCGAAATCGCCGACGGGTTCATCCACGCCATGAACGACATCGACGTGAAGATCGTGTTCGTCACCCACCTGTACACCCTGGCCCACCGCTACCACCAGCAGCACGCCGACACGACCGTGTTCCTGCGCGCCGAACGCGGCCGCGACGGGCAACGGCCCTTCCGCCTCATCCCCGCCGCCCCACTGCCCACCAGCTACGGCGAGGACCTCTACCGGCGCACCTTCACCGAAACGGACACCGCCCACACCGATAGCTCCGCGAGCCGGTAGAAGGGCGGGACACGGCCGCCCAACGGCGAAACAAGGCCGTGTGATTGCCAGCTGCCGGCGGAACACGCCGGCAGCGGCACGGTCCGATTCGGCCATGCCCCACCCTGCCACCAACACCGCGGCTCCGGCCTCAGGCTGGTGCCATGCTGCCCCTGCCGCTGTGGTCGCTGGGCCGCCAGCATCGCACCGTGAAGGTCCACGGCACTTCCCGATTCAGCCCCCGCACCCCGACCGCCACGGACCACGTCCGGGCCTGTGGCCCCTGGCTGCTGTGGCCGGCCGCCTCTGTGCGCCGGCCACGAAACGGCTTTGGGGTGCTATTTTGCCGGGACGGCACCGGCGGCCGGGACGGGCCCGAAGCGGGACAGCAACGGGATCCGTGGCAGGACGGCTGCTGCATACCGGTTCCAGAGGCCGGTGAAGAAGAGAATGGCCGCGCACGGGACCAGGAAGGAGGCGAGGATGTCACTGGGGTAGTGGACGCCGACGTACAGCCGGGAGAGCCCGACGCCGAGGGCGAACACGGCCCCGAGGATGGCCACCGGCTTCTCCCACCGGGTGTTTCTGGCAAGAAACCAGAAGGCAATGACCAAGGCTGTGGCCAGGCAGGTGTGTCCACTGGGGAAGCTGTTCGATCCGGTCTCCGGGGCGAGCGGGTCAAACAGGGCCGCGGGGTTGGGCCTCTGCCGGGCGACGATGACCTTGAAGACCTGGCTGGAGAGCCAGCCCACGGCCGCGACCGCGGCAACGGCCGTCGCGTTGACGGGCGAGCGCCGGACAAGGAGGAGGAAAAGGAACACTGCCGCGACAATGGCCACACCGATGGCCGGGCCCAGGATGGTGTTGATGGCCAGGCCGAGGACGTTGAGGAACCCGTCGTGGTGGCGGCTCAGGTCCTGGTCCACGGCCAGTTCGCCGGAGGTGATCCCGGGTATCGTTTTTGCGGTCAGCCCCAGGGCAATGATGAGCACGGAGAGCAGGGCCGGGACCATGATCCAGTGCCGGATCTGGGGCAGCCTCAGCAGGCGGGCGCGGTCGTCGTCGGGACGCCCGAGGGGGTGCTGTGGTGTCCCGTGCGTGGCCTGGTCCTGCGGCCGTTGTTCGTTTCTGTTCATCCGACGAGTTTAGAGTGCCGGGTCCATGGGACGAATCAGCCCGGAGGGGGAGACATCCCGTGCCGGCGGCTGGGCCCCGGGCCGGGGAGTGGCTGTCACGGTGTGGGTCCGTTGCGTGGTTGTGGGTTGTTGTTCAGGACGGTGATGAGGACGTTTTCGGCATCGTTGAAGCGCAGGGTGGCCACCCAGAGCCGGAACGGTTCGGTGTTGGTTTCTGCGCAGGTGTCGGTGCCACGGTGGCGGGCCTTGGCGGCCGTTTTGACCGGTGCGGCCCAGCCCGGGATGTCCTGCTCGCGCAGTGCGTCCAGGATGCCGTCGATGGCGGTGTGGGGCAGTTCGGCGATGCACGCCCAGAACAGTGCGTCCAGGCCGTTGCCGTGCCCGAAGGGTGGAAGCCACGACGGGCGCCCAAAACGCATCATCTCAACCGCGGAAATCGGCGATTCCTGCGAGAAACTCATCCTGACCACGACGTTTCATCCCGACCCGGACCCGTTGGCGCGGTGCAATTCGACCGGGACATGCTTCATCCCGGTCCGGTGGGGCCCACCCCCGTAAGGATCACAGGCAACCCTGCCTGCCTGTCTGCTTTCATTCTATCGCCGGCGCCCCGGGGTCGCCCGGGCGGCGGGGCCTCGCGGCGATGAAAGAGCAGCGGGACGTTCCGGCGTGGTGTGGGGTGTGTGGTGCCCGCATCACTCACCAGGACCGCTGGTCCCTGCGGGCGGGGGCGCTCAGGTTTGCCAGCACTGGTTTCTGGTCGACCTCCTCCACCGTCCAGGTGCCTTGGGTGCGGGTGAGGTGGTTCCAGCACCCGGGAGGGTCACTGGGCCGGGACCGGGCGGGGTCAAGGTCGGCGAGCAGGGCGCGGATGACGGCGTCGTGGGTGACAATGGCCACCGGCCCGCCGGGGATGCTGTCCAGGACGGCGTCGAGTGCGGGCCGGGCCCGGGCCAGGATGGCCGCGGTGGGCTCGACACCGGGTGCCTGGTCGGGGCTGCCCCACCGGCCGGCGACAGTGAACTCGCTGTACCCGGTCCAGGGCCCGTAGTCTCGGTCGGTGAACCGGTCATCCTTGCTGTGGGGCACCCTGGCCGTTTCGGCAATGATGCGCGCGGTTTCCGCCGCCCGGCCCAAGGGACTTTAAATCACCTGGACCAGGTGTTTGGCGGAAAAGACCGCGGCGAGGGCGTGGGCCTCAACCAGGCCGGCCCGGTCCAGGGCGGGGTTTGCGTGGCCGCGGATGTAGTGGGCGGCGTTCAGCGCGGTTTCACCGTGCCGCACCAGGTACACATGCCCGGTTTCCTCCGTCGTGCCCGTCATGGCTGCTTCCTTTCCTGCGCATTGGCTCCCTGGTCGCCACCTTGGCGGGGCGGCTCCCGGCTGGTGTTGGTCGGCTGCCGCACCGCCAGGGAGTGAGCGGCGGCCCATTCCGTGGTGTAGGAGCACTGCAAACCACCGGCAGTCCCCGTTGGGGGTGCGTTGGCGCCGGACCCTTCCCATGTGCACCCCCGTGAGGGCGACGATTTGAAGGACGGGTGAGGGCGCCATCGGTGGGCTGCTCAAGGACGGCCATGATCTTCAGCAGTGTCGATTTGCTGGCGCCGTTCGGTCCGACGACCCCTATTTTCGCGCCGGGAATCAATCCGAGGGTGACACCGGTGAGGATCACCTTCCTGCCACGAGCCACGCCCACGGCATTCAGTGCCAAGTTCACCACCATGACGCTACCGCCCCGCCGGCCCGGCGTGGCTACCGGGTTTCGCGCCGGGCCACGGCCGGGAGACACCTGTCCCGCAGGAGGAATTCCGAAAGAAAAGCACTCACCGTCCCACCGTCCAAAACACCGTTGCATCTTGTTCAAAGGTAGGGACCGTTGGCGGCATGGCCGCTGCTTCGAAGGGTGGGACCCTCCACCCTGTTGCTATTTGCATCATACTCCGCCACCGGCCTCATGGACCCCGAACATTCGGGCCTGGTTCAGAGGTGCCCGCCACCCGGTTGGCGTGGCCATCGCCCGCATTTCGGTTTAGCATGGGCATAGGCGATGGAACCCGCCCGAGTCGGCGTTTTCGGCTCAAACTGCCGCACGGCTTATGGCTCCTGTCCGCACGCAACGGACGGAGGTGCCACCGTGCTTTCCCCTACCGAACCCATCATGGTTGCTGAACCGGGCACCAAACCCTTTTCCAGCATCTTGTTCATGCACCCCCCGGCGGCGCCCGTGCGTCCGGGGCAGGATTCCTTCCTCGCCGACCTGCAACTCAACCAGATCATCCAGAACGTGACGGCAGGGCGGGAGCCCTACGACCTCACACCCCTTTTTCTCAGCCCCCTGACAAGTGTGGAGGAGATCGCCTACCGCCACCAGGTCATCTCCGACCTTGAAGACGGTGCCCTTCGGGCCATGATTGATTCCTGGGCCCGCAGTCTCCAGAACATGCGCAGCCACCTGGCCCAGGCGGCCGCACTCCGCTACCTGTACCAGCGCGAGGCCGTTTTTGTCGTCGCAGCCGAGTGCTATTGCGCCGCGGTCGAAGCACTCCGCCGCGAATTGGACGACGCCGATCCGGCCTCGCCGGGGCTTCTGGCGTTGCGCGACCACCTGCGCCGCTATGCCGACTCCGACGCCTTCCACACCCTAGGAACAGATGCGCGGGGGGTCCTCACGGGGCTCAGCGAGCTGAGGTACTGTCTGAGGATCAGGGGCAGCCGGGTCACGGTCTCCCGCTACAGCGGTCAAGCGGACCATGCCGCCCAGGTGCAGGAGACCTTCCAACGCTTCCAGCAACACGCCCTCGGTGGCTATGAAGACAAGGGCCGGACCATCATTGAGATGGACCATGTCGAGGCCATGGTCCTGGACCGTGTGGCAAAACTCTTCCCGGATGTCTTTGCCGCACTGGACCGCTTCTTCCAGGACCACCAGGCCTTTGCCGACGAGGTGATGCTCCGCTTTGACCGGGAGATCCAGTTCTACCTGGCCTACCTTGACCACACCGCACCACTCGCCGACGCCGGACTGCACTTTTGCCTGCCGACAGTGTCGGCTTCCAAGGACCTGCGCGTGGAGGACACCTTCGACCTGGCCCTGGCCCACGTGCTGGCGGCCAAGCACCGGCCGGTGGTGTGCAACGATTTCAGTCTCCGTGCCCCGGAACGGATCTTCGTCGTCTCGGGCCCCAACCAGGGCGGCAAGACAACCTTTGCACGCACCGTCGGCCAGCTCCACTATCTGGCGTCCCTGGGACTACCTGTCCCCGGCACGCGGGCGGAGCTGTTTTTGCCGGACAAAATATTCACCCATTTTGAACGCGGTGAAAACACGGCGGACCTGCGGGGAAAACTGATGGATGACCTGGTCCGCATCCACGCCGTCCTCCACCAGGCCACACCGGAGAGCCTGGTGATCCTCAATGAAATATTCACCTCCACCACCCTCGCCGATGCCATCGACCTGGGCGGAAAAATCCTGGGCACGCTCACCGACATGGGGCCGGTCTGCGTGTGCGTGACCTTCGTGGACGAACTGGCCTCCCTGAACCGGGCAACGGTGAGCATGGTCAGCACTGTCGATGAAAAGGATCCGGTGAAACGGACCTTCAAGGTCATACGGAAACCGGCCGACGGGCTCGCCTATGCCATGGTCCTCGCCCGAAAATACCGCCTCACCCACGACCAGCTCAAGGAACGGATCATCCCATGAAGGCCTTCCTGATGTACGACGGCAAGGACCTTGGCCGAGGCGCCGAGAGCTCCACGACGTCCAGGGCCCTGGCCAGGGACCTGGACCTTGAACGGCTCTTCACGGCGATGGCAGGCGGGGACCCCTACCTGCACGACGCCGTAGAAGGTGTCCTGTTGACGCCGCTGGCCACGGTTGGGGACATCATCTACCGCCAACAAAACCTGATCGATGCCCTGGAGAAGCCGGACGCCGTCCGGGCCCTCTATGCCCTGGCCGAAGAGACCGTTGCCGCGGAAAAGAAGATCTATCACAGCATCTTCTTCAACTACCCCGATGCGATCCTGCGTCGATCCATCCAGTCCCTGGAACTGCTCATCGGGATGATGCGCCGCTTGCGCACCATCGCCGAGGACAACAAGGACAAATTCAGTTCCCCCGGTTTCACCCGGTTCTTCACCATGATCAGTGACGAAATCAACGAGGACTACTTCCAACTCGCCACCAGCCACCTGGACCTGTTGCGCCTGCGCCACGGAGTCCTGATCAGCGCAGGGCTGGGCTATGCGAACAAGGGCGAGCAGTACACACTCAGGCGGCCCAACGAGCCGGACGGCAACTGGATGCGACGGATGTACAAACGGCAAGACGAATCCTATTCCTTCGAGATCCACCCCCGGGATGAAGCAGGGGCCCGCGCACTCGCCGAACTACACAACCACGGCATCGCCCTGGCCGCCCACGCCCTGGATCAGGCCGACGCCCACATCGTCAGCTTCTTCACCCTGCTCCGCGCCGAGCTCGCCTTCTACATCGGGTGCCTAAACCTGCGCCACGCACTGGAAACCAACGGCGCACCGATCTGCTTCCCCAAACCCGAACCCATGAACCAGCACGAGCTCGGCGCCCGGAACCTCCAAGACCTCTCCCTCGTCTTGGCCGGGACGGCCGGGGTGGTCGGCAACGACATGGACGCCGCGGGCCGCAATCTCATCATGGTCACCGGTGCCAACGAAGGCGGGAAATCAACGTTCCTGCGCAGCCTGGGAACAGCCCAACTGATGATGCAATGCGGCATGTTCGTCTGCGCCGACTACTTCACCTCCAGCATCAGCAACGGGATCCACACCCATTACAAACGCGAGGAAGACGCCGAACTCCAAAGCGGGAAACTCGACGAGGAACTGGCCCGGATGAGCGCCATCGCAGACAACCTGACCCCGCACTCACTCGTTCTCTTCAACGAATCCTTCGCCGCCACCAACGAACGGGAAGGATCCGCCATCGCCGGCAACATCATCTCAGCCCTGCTGGAGGCCAACATGAGGGTCGTCTTCGTCACTCATTTCTTCGACCTGGCCCACGGTTTCTACGCCCAGCACCTGCCGGACGCCCTTTTTCTGCAGGCACAGCGAGAAGCCACCGGCCGACGAACCCACCGGATCATCGAGGGCGAACCGGCGACCACCAGCTACGGCGGTGACCTCTACCACCAGATCTTCCGCCAGCCGTTCGGCGCCATCACTGACACCCCTGCCGGGCCCGCGCTGACCGGACCTCTAGCGGGCACGGGATGACTACCGATGGCACAGAATCCTGACAAATGATATGGCTCCCGACCATGTAGGCCGCCCAGTCTCGCCACGACGAATACTCATGGAAACCACCACGCCTGCCACATCACCTCGGCATAGCTGCCGAAGACGCGACGTCAAGAGGTGGACCTGCGCCAACACTCAATGCTTGCCCATCAACTACAGATAAGCCGGGAGGATCGCCCGCTTGCTTTTCACCGATCCCCGGAAGGTCGCCTTCTCGGCGGCCGTTTCGGCCCGGGCGTTGAAGGTGGCGAACTTTGTCTTGAGCTCCTTGGAATATGAAGGCGTCAGCGACCACCGGGCGGCCTCCAGCCGGCGCACGGCAGTGTCGGTGCCCTTGGCGGATTCGAGCACCACCGGCACCCGGTTGGTCGGCTTGAAGTTCCAGGCCGGTCCCGGCAGGCCCTCGCCGACCTCGGCCACATCGAACATGCCCACCAGGTCTGCGGTGGCCCGGGCCACCACGTATCGTCCGCACATGAGCCCATTCTGCACTGATCGACCGCCACCGGGAAGAACCGGCCAGGGTGTGACCGGCCAATCAAACCCATGGAAGTACCAGTCGGACAGCTATTGACAGTGATGGCACATGGACTCCATAGCGCATCCATGGCATTTGTGTGGGAGCAGGAATCGAGTACGTGTCCCGCCGACTTAAATGGATCCAGGGTCGAAAAAGCATCACCGACCCCTTGACCCTCAACTGGTTAGGGCTTCATTCCGGACGGTTGGATGGATCGGTTGCCTTGAGGCTCCCGATGCAGGCGGTAGTCATATCTCCAACCCCAGCCCGCGCCGAAACTGGGCCATCTCGCGAAAAATTTCCGGCGCGTCGTTGACGTAGGTGGACCCGAAATGCCCGGGGCTGGCTCCAGAAATACACACGATCCCGGCAACAACCAATTCCCCGAGTGCCTTCTCCCCAGCTGCGTCGGCAAGGCACAGTGCGCTGCAGATATCGGGCCCAGTTGCGGGGCCGGTGGTAACCAGCATGTGGAGGATGCGGCTCCTCGTGAGGTTCATCAATATTGAGGGTTCCATTGAAAGCGCTCCCAGTGAGCTTCCTCGAAGACGGATTGGACCCGTCTATTCTGATCAATCTTCTCTCATTTGGTTCATGGTGTAAATGGCGCCCAACTACGTGAGTTCCGGCCATTGCAAGTCGCCCGTCTGGGAGTGCGACATGGGCGGGCAGCAGGGGACAGGCTCGCGGCGTCCGTGGCAACTCTGCTCCGCCCATGTTGAAGAAGGCCTTATTGCGGTACTGGGGGTCGCAGACAATACTGGATGTAACCCGACCACGTGGCAGGGGATGCCGGCCTCTTTGCCGCCATTATCGTGAGGAGCCTGGGATGAGCGCTGGACTCGGCGACAGTCCGGATTCACCGTCACCGCAAGTGGCCTTGGCGCGTCGGATCAACCTCCTCCTCGACGCTGCCGCTGAAAAACGCGGCACAACCGTCACTTTCCGTGAGATCCAGGAGCATCTGGCTTCCCGGGGGATCGGCATGTCACGGGCGCGGTGGTTCTATATGAAGGACGGCACCGGTGCGCTGGTCACGAATAAGAAAGTACTGACCGCAATCTGCGAGATATTCGACGTCGACCCGTCGTTTTTGATCGATATGGAGTCAGGCGAACTTCCGGAAAGTATTGAGGCCAGGCTGGACTTCGTCAAGGCGCTGCGGGCGGCTCGAGTACAGGCTTTCGCTGCCCGGACTCTTGCAGACGTCTCCCCGGATACCTTGAGGGCAATCACCGAATTCCTCAACCGCGATATCGCAGCTTCGGACGGGAAGGTTAGCTTGTCGGGTCGGTCATATACCGCAGGTGGGCCTCCAGAAGAGCCCTGACACGGGCTCGATCGACCGAATATCTCGGGGCCCTGCCATGGCGGCGTCCAGGTTCGACGTCGGCAACCACTGTACCTGCTTCCTCAAGGAGCAGCAGGTGTTTCGCTACGCTAGCTTCGCTGGCACCAACGTTGGCCACAATGTCGCCGCGCGCCGCAGGTCCGTGTTCCAGCAGGTAACGGAGGATCTCGGTGCGCGCAATATTGCCGAAGGTGGCGATGGCCAGTTCTACTTCGGCTGACCAATCCTTGGCTATCGGACGCGTTATTCGTGGCATGACTTCATTCTGCCTCATCGGGGTCAACAAGGTAAGAGTGACCCCTTGACAATATGTGTTGGATACTTGCAGACTAGTCTTAGTACCTTACGAATTGGGCCGCACGTAATCAACAACTACGCCCAGCCCATTGGGTCCGGCCCCACGCCGGTACGATTCTGCCGCAACATTTAAGTGCCGCAGGATCTTCTGCACGACGCTCACCATGGACGCCGCGCGTGATATCCAATCAACGCAAAAGCGGTGATCATGATGGGTCCTTGGACCAATGAAGCCTTAGAAGTACCAGTTGAAGTCGTCGTCGACCAGTCGCTGGCCCGTCCGGTGGTACCCGACATTGCCATCGATCAGTTGATGCGGGCAGTCGAGGGTGTTCGTCCCTACGTGAAGTCCCACCTGGCCCGGTACGGGTTCATCCAAGATATGAATGATGTTCTGCAAGAGATCCGCGTCGCGGCGTGGGATGGGACGGTGCGTGGCATCTACCACGCCGTTCCTGGCGTGAAGTTTGATGCCTGGGTCCAGGGGATCGCCAGTAATCTGTGCGCCGACCACATCCGTCGAACGCTGTCCAGGCCGGCGTTGCCGCTGCTGGACGCCTGCGAGTCCGGGTTCCGGCGCTTGGCGGACGTCAATTTGACGCAACTTGACAATCAAGTGGCGAACCGAATGTGGGCAACAGACATTCTGCTATTCGTGAAGAGCCATGTGCAGGAGGCGACTTGGGAACTGGCCATTGCCTGCCTTGAAGGTCGCCATCGCGGAGAGACGTGTGACCGCGATCCCGGGGCGCGCAAGCGCTGGCAGGCCGTCTCGGTCGTTCGCCAAATGGCCTTGACGGTGCGCAATGCGATGGACGTCGAACCGCACAGGCTAGTCGATGCGGCGGCGCGGCGAACGGCAGTCGTTGCATCCTTGCCCAGCCCGCTGTATCGGATCATCGCCGAGCGCGTCGTGTTGCCGGGCGTTCGGGGTGAACTCCGCCAGACTGCCATCGAAGGCATCGCCCATGATGTGGGTATAAGTATTCGCTACATCGAGGTCCAGGTGGGCACAGTGCGCAATCTCGTACATGCCGCCGAAGATGTACTTCAGGCCGGGACGACCTCCAAGGTCCCAGCTGCCGAGACAGTCACTCCGCGGTTGACTGTCGCTGTGGTGGACGCATAGTTACTTCCAGTGACGAGGCCTGACCATGAAGCAAAGAACGTTGCTCCAGCGAGCCTGGGTTGGCCGCCGTCGCCAAGGGATTCTGCTCCTGGTGGCGGCGGCAGCCCTTGCCACAATCGCGATGGTGCTGTCCTTGCGGATGCCCGCGGCGCCGCCCGAAGGATTGGCCCCGACTCCGTCGGCCGTGGCGGCGGCCCCGCAGCCGCCGTCTCCCATGCCACTACCCACGAAACCGCCGACAACGCTGAACGCCGCTGCTGAACAGCTAACACGGGCCGTTGGCGAACCGGCCACCCGCGACTTTCGCCAACTTGCCGAGGCCGCCGCCCGCGCCATTTACACCTGGGACACTCGCACGGCCACGTACTCGCAGAGTTATGCCGCACTCCGCACCTGGTGGCATGTGCTCCCGGACGGGTCCAACCCGTTGACCATTTTCGCCCAGCAATTCGAGGCGACTGGGACCAATGCGGCCGCCTACGCATCACTTACCGGAGTTCACGGCCGCCGTTCGGCCCGCGTGGTGAACGCCTCCTGCGACGCCCAGCTGGCCCAGTACGTTCAGGAACCCCCACCCTGGGCTGGGTTGCACGTGTGCACGGTTACACTCGCGGTGACGGAGCACGCCAGCTCCGGAACCAATCAGTACACGGTGCCGGTAAGCATCGTGGTGAACTGTCCGCCGGCCGCTACAGCACCGGTAGATCGCTGCCAAGTGGTGGCGTTCTACGCCGCACCTGATCGAATCGTTTACTGATGGCCGTCCCGGCACTGCTCCTCGGAGTCGCCAAGAAGCGTGTGGTCCTGCGCCTTGCCGGGGCCGCGACGAGCGTAGTCATTCTGTGCGCCGTCATGGGATTGTGTGGGTCCATCGCACTTGTGGCTTTTGGTGCACAAAGCACGACGACGGCGTGCTCGGTCCCAGTCACGTCCTCTAGCACGGAGGCTTCGCAACTCGTCTCACTTAATGTGCCGTCGGCCTCGCCGATTGTATTGAGCGCGTCCCAGGTCGCTGTCGCGCGGTCATATATCGCCGTGGGCCGTGCCCGCTCGGTCCCCGACAGCGGCATCAGGATTGCGCTGATGATGGGGCTGCAGGAGTCAGGTCTTCAAAACTTGGCCAACGCGACAGTGCCCGAGTCGCTTCAGTTTCCACACGACGGCGTGGGCAGCGACCATGACTCGCTGGGCAGCGCCCAGCAGCGTCCCGCAGACGGCTGGGGAACCGTTGGGCAACTCATGCAACCCGCATATGACGCCGCAGCCTTTTACGGCGGTCCGCAAGGCCCCAACCACGGTTCGCCACCTGGCCTTCTCGACATTCCGGGCTGGCAAGGGATGGATCCGGGCGAGGCCGTGCAAGCTGTGCAAAATTCCGCGTTTCCAGAACAGTACTCCCAATGGCGACAGGAAGCCGATGCGATTTTGGAAGGGTTCGGAGCAACATTGGTACCAACGACATGCGGTCCGAGACAAAACGCTCCGGGACCCACGGAGCTGCCAGCCGGCCTGAGCCAATTGCGAAGGGAAATCATCACCCGCGCCCAAGAAGGAATCGGCGGTAAATACGTCTGGGGCGGTGCTGCGTTCAAGGCCTGGGACTGCTCGGGCTACGTGCAATGGGTTTACGGCCAGGTCGGCATCAACTTGCCGCGTACCGAGCAGTGGTCTGCTGGGAAACGCATCATGGAGCCACAAATTGGTGATCTCGTCGTACAAAATCCTGACGGTCCAAACCACTGGGGCCACATCGGCATCTACGCCGGCAATGGCTTGATGTACAGTGCTCTGAACCCCGCCGTTGGGACACTGCTGCACCCCGTCGGGTGGAATCATGGGACGGCGTACTTTGCAGTCGGCCCATAGCAATATGCGGATTCGTGGGAGCAGCCTTCGCCAGTCCAGGTGCATGAGATCGTGATAGTTGCGTACTCTGCTGTGACGGGACCGGATGAAGCCAAAGAATCTCTACACGGCAGGGTCCACAGGCGGAATTGGCCAAGATGGCAGTGTTGTCGCCCAAGGGTGGCCGGGCGGCAGGCCAACTCGATCCAACTGGGCGAGGGCATGAAAGTGCGGCGGCAGGAGTACATCAGTTTCATACGCTGACCGTTCGAGCAGATCCCATCGATTTTCGTACCGTTCCCAGACGTCGATGGGTACACGGGCCCTATCGATCGGTGCATTGCGCTTGCCGGTCTCAGCGCTCGGATCTGTGAGCCAAGCCATATGAGCAATCCAGGCGGCGGCAGAAACGTGGTTACGGGGAACGACAAACGACCTTGGAATAGCGCTCGTCTCCTCCGGTAGCGCCACGAATACAAACCATTCACGGTCATTGAGGGCCGGCGACTGGGCTTTTGTACCCACGGGCCAGCTGGTGCGCCTAGTTGCGCCCGACGCAGCCTTGACCTGAACGGCAATCATGCGACTCGAATCATCGGCTTTGACGGCAAGGATGTCCGTTCGCTCAAGACCATCGCGAGTTAGTGCAACACCCCAGTTCAGACGGCTGAGCATAGTGCAAACCCAATGTTCGCCTGAGGATTTTGTCATTTTGGTGTCGACCATCGCTCAATGCTATTCGAGATCCAGGGTTCTGAAGGTCGCCCCTGCTGCTGCTGTTATCCCTTATTCGAGGATCAGCGGAATTGGTCATGTAGCGGGCCTGCCCAATCTCCATGATGCAGGTGAACAGCGTCCACACACGTGGGCATGCATCGATTGGAGTTCATAATGTTGTATCTGGCCGCGGTGGATCCAGGGATCACACCGAACACCAACTTCCCATTTCTCGAGTCGCTCAAGCAGATCGGCGGCGGGATCCTCGTCGGCGCGTTCATCGTGATCGCCATCGTGGCCATCATCGGTGCCGCGATGCTGCTGGCCGGCAAGCTCAGCCAGTCTTCCCGCCTGGCATCCGGGGGCGGCATGATCCTGCTCTGGACGGGGCCGGTGGCCGCCATCCTGGGCGGTATCAACGGCTACATCATGTGGTCGCAAGGCGCGTTCAACCTCGGATTCTAGGACCTGGCCATGCTTCCCATGGTCAAATGCAACTTGGGCGGCTGGTGGCCGCCCGGCTGCGGGATTGTCTCCCAGGCCAACGACAATTTCGCCTCGTCCGTCACCGCCTACATTGCCGGCATCCTCGAAAGCATGGCCTCGTGGATGTGGTCGTTCATTTCCGGTGCCTTCGGCGTCTCAAACATTGACGCCTCGGAGTGGACCATCGTCAGCGGCCTGACGAACTGGTGGATAGTGGTCATGATGACGCCGCTCGTGGTGGTCATGATCATCCAACTCATCTCCGGTCTGGTCAGCCAGCAGCCTCGCCGCATCGGGCGGGCCCTGCTCGGCGGCGCTCTTGCAGTCCCACTTGTATTTCTGGCAACCAGCCTGATGAGCAAGCTCTCCAACTTCACCGACTCTGCGTCGACAGCGCTGTTGGCCACCCTAGGCACGGACCCGTATATGGTCTTCATGCGGCTCTTCGGTTTCCAGCGTGCCCCGGCCGGCTCAGGACGTCAATGGGATGTGGTCTCACTGAGCACGGGCACCGCCGGCGGTCCGGCAGGGTCCGTCGTTGTGACGGTTCTTGCCGTGCTTGTGGTCTGGGTACTGTCGTTCATCCTCATGTGTTCGATGATCTTCCGCTCCTTCGCGTTGATCGTGCTGGCCGCGGTTGCACCGGTGGCGCTCATGCTACTGCCCTGGGAGAGAACCAAGTCCTGGAGCAGGTTGTGGTGTGAAACGGTCATTGCCCTGTTGATTGCCAAACCGTTGGCGGCGACGGTCTTGGCCGTGGCGGTCAAACTGTTTGCGAATTCGACGTCGTTCAGCGGGCTTGCGTCCGGCGCCGTCGGGATGGTCTTGGCTTGCGGGGCACCGCTGATGGCCCTCAAGCTCGTCAGCTTCGCCGG
The DNA here is from genome assembly GCF_024539665.1 of Arthrobacter sp. STN4. Taxonomy (NCBI): domain Bacteria; kingdom Bacillati; phylum Actinomycetota; class Actinomycetes; order Micrococcales; family Micrococcaceae; genus Arthrobacter; species Arthrobacter sp. STN4. The sequence continues at coordinate 121,167 of NZ_JAKZGX010000007.1, read as the reverse complement.
CGGTGAAATCGCCGGAGCGGCCCAGATGGCTGGAGGAGGCCACGTTGCCAGCCGCGTCGGGAACTTTACGGGGCGGCAGGTTGGGCGGCAATTTGGCGGCAAGATTCACTTGTCCGGTATCGGGAGCCACGGACCAACACCGGTTGCTTCAATGCATCCGAACGTCTCAACGGGCACAAATACGACTCCCTTGAGGCCACCTTCAGAAGCCTCGGGTGGGCCTGGAAACGCAGGCACCGCGGGCGGCGGAGCCAGTTCGCAACCGTCGACGTCAACAGCCTGGCCGATGCCACCGGCGGCATCCAAGTCCGGGCGGCACGGACCGTCAGCGTCAAGCACCTCCGGCGAGCAACCAGAGACCGCTCCGCCTCAAGGCCCGACGACGTCGCGTTACCCCGGACGACGCAACAGCCCGCAGTCAGCCGGGCACCCGCCGCCGGGCCCAACGTCGCCAGCTTCAACACCACCGCCCCCACCCCATCCGGGAGCGCCGTACCAATCGGGTCCGGCATCCGGACCCACAAACGGGGCGCCGGTCAGCGGGCCTCCCGTCGTCGGCCCATCCAGGATTCCACCAAGAAATACGTCACAAAACGGAGATGGCAAACATGAGTGAAGAGACCCGTATCCTACAACCGGTCCGGTTTCCCCGTTATGAGCGGCATGGGCTGTTCATGGGGCTGCAGTGGTACCAGCTGACGTTGGTCGGGCTTGGCACCTTGGTGGCTGTCGCCGCGTCCGCGGCCGGGGGACCGGTTGCCTTCATCCTGACCTCGCCCGTCTGGCTGGGAACCCTCCTCTTCGGGATCCTTCATTATGGCCGGATCCCGTACCCGGTGTGGGCCTGGACGGCGTCCCTGTTCTTCCTGCGCTCCGTCCTTGACGAGACCCGATACTTGGTCCGGCCCGAACAGGCGCGGCAAGTAGGCACGATGGAACTTCCCGGCGGCCTGGGTAGCTTGGAACTGCGAAGGACTGCCAAAGGCGAAGGGTTCATCATTGACCGGAGCGGCCATGAAGCGATCGTTGCGCTGCGCTGCACCACGACGTCGTTTGCGCTCATGGACGGTGATGACAAGGCCTATGCGGTCCAGGCGTGGTCAAGGGTGCAGGCGGCGATGGCCCGGCGTCCGGCCGTGGCGCGGATAGCGATCCAGGACTTCACGGTCCCGTATCCGTCAAGTGCCTTGCGCGCCTACTACGAGCGTGCCGTGCCGCCGGAGCGCATTGCCGACGCCCAGTGGGGCGACCAGTCCTACCTGGCCCTGATCGAGGCTGCCGGCTCCGCCATGAGCCACGAGATCGTCCTGGCCATCGTGATCGACACCGCCAAGGCACACCGCCAGATCAAGGATGCCGGAGGAGCGATGGCCGGCCTGGAACATGTGCTCCGCTCGGAGGTGGAGGCATTCACCACCGGTCTGAAGACACACGGTGTACTGGTGACCGAGTGGCTGTCAGACACGGCGGTGACCGCAGTCGTCCGCGGTTCCTTCGATCCGGCAGCCGTGGCGAAGTGGGCGTCGGCCACCCAACAGGGAAACAACAATGCGCCAGTGTCGGCGGGGCCGATGGCTGCCGAAGAACATTGGACGTATCTGCGCACCGATTCGGGTTTCCACCAAACGTTCTGGGTCGCCGAGTGGCCCCGCCAGCAGGTATATCCGGGGTTCCTGCATCCGTTGGTCTACGTGGGCGAGTTCCGGCATACGGTCTCGCAGGTCATCCGCGCCATCCCCACGGACCAGGCCCTACGGGATATCCGCTCGGCGCAGGAGGCACACGACACCCGCCGTCGCATCAACGCCCGCCTGGACCGACCCCAGACCCGTGAACAGCGCGCCGAGGAGGAAGAAGTCGCCCAGCGCGAGGAGGAAATCGTCGCCGGTCATGGAGATGTCCGTCCCGCCGCCTATGTAACTATCACAGCCGAGACACTCGACGGGCTGTCGCGCTGCCGACAGGAGCTCGAATCCGCCGCGGCTGGCGCATTTGTGGAATTACGATTGCTGGCCGGCCAGCAATGGCCGGCCTTCATCGCCGGGGCACTGCCCTTTGGAAGGGGACTGAAATGAACAAGCACGTATCCACCGTGGGTTTTGCGCCGCCAGGCGAAAGCCACCGCCAACGGCAGGCACGACGCCGGACCGAGCGTTCCCTTACCGCCTCACCCAGGCTGTCCTTGCGTGAGTTGCGGGCACAACGTGCCGAGGACAGCACCGGGGCCGGGACAACGGGGGACTGGGGTCACCGGGACGGGGCCACGATGTGGGGCCCGCACCGCCTCCGCCCGGCACCGCACCGGGCATCGACACTCACGATGGCTGCCGCGTACCCGTTCCTCACAGAGTCCGGACTCGGCCCGGAGGGAACCTACATCGGCACAGACCTCTTCGGCTCTGGCGCCTTCTGTTACGACCCGTGGGTCATGTACGACAAGGGATTCATCAGCGGACCGTCCATCGTCGTCATCGGAACCGTCGGCACGGGGAAGTCCATGTGCGGCAAGTCCCTCGTCACCCGGTCCGTCACGCTCGGGCGCAAGGCGGCCGTGGCCTCGGATCCGAAAGGGGAGTGGGTACCCGTCGCCAACGCCATCCCCGGCGGCAAGGTCATCTCCGTTGGTCCCGGACGGGCCGCCCGCGTGAACCCGCTCGACGCCGGCCCCCGCTCCAGCGCCCTATCCGACGCACAATGGCACGCCGTGGTCAGGCAGCGCCGCCGCCACCTGCTCGTCGCCCTCGTATCGCTCATGCGCCCAGGCGTCCCGCTCAGCCCAGTCGAACACACCGCCCTAGACATGGCCCTGACCGATGCCGTCGCGGCCAACAGCACACCCACGCTGCCCATGGTCCTGGAGTACCTGCTCAACCCGACCCCGGTGACGGCCGCCCTCGTGGGACCAAGCGGAGGGACCGGCGTCGGACATTCACTACGCCGCACAGTCTCCGGCGACCTGGAGGGAATGTTTGATGCTCCCTCCACCGTGGCGTTCGACGCCGATGCCCCCATCATGGTCATGGACACCTCAGCACTCATCGGGGCCTCGGAACAAGCCCTGTCCCTGGCCGCTGCCTGCGGGGCAACCTGGCTGGAAGCAGCAGTGACGAACCCCGACGGCGCCAAACGAATCGTGGTCTACGACGAAGGCTGGCGGATGCTCGCCGACCCCTACATGCTCGCCAAGATGAGCGAGCAATGGCGGCTGGCCCGCAGTTACGGAATCGCGAACCTGCTCATCATGCACAAGATTGCCGACCTCAATGAAATAGGCGACAGCACCAGCGGCCTGCGACAAAAGGCCCTCGGCCTCCTCACCGAGGCAGACACCCGGGTCATTTACCGACAAAAGCACGACGCCATGCGCCTGACCCGCGACGCCCTGGGCCTGACGGAAGCCGAATGCGAACACGTCGAAAACCTTCCCAAGGGCGTAGGCCTCTGGAAGATCGGCAACCGCTCCTTCATCGTCGCCAACCAAGTCACCACCGACGAGCTCGCCGTCTTCGGCACCGACGAAAGGATGCTCTAATGCCCCGGCGCCTCGATGACGGCAACCCCATGGTGTCCGTGGGCCTGATCGCCACATCCATATACGTGATACTCAGCCTCCTCGTCCAAGTGGCCGCCCACATCGCCCACTCATGGCGCTGCGGCACCGCCGCGCCATGGAACTTCAGCCCCATGGCCCTACCCGGCCTGATCACCGGACACATGCAATGGATCCTCCCCACCCAGGGCAGCTGCCGAATCGGCACCGGACAGCTCTGGCTCATCATCACACCCGTCATCGCGGTCATAACCCTTGCAGCGCTCGTAGGGATCCTGCGTTGGCACACGTGGCGTCAATCCGGCGCGTGGCTGCGACAGGACATCCTCAGCCGCGACGGCGTCGCCCGCAGGGCGGAGATAGCCCGTGAATTCGGCGCCCGGGCAGCACTGAAAAGGGGCCGCTACACGCGTCCCGGCGCAAAAGACCCACAAGTGGAGGAAGTGTCATGGACCATTGGCAAATCTCGCGGCGTCACCGTCCACGTTTCCACGGAGGAGTCACTGGTCATCCAAGGCGCACCGCGCTCCGGCAAGGGCCTTTACGTCGTCATCAACGCCATCCTCGACGCCCCCGGCGCGGTCGTCACCACCTCCACCCGGGCCGACAACCTGGTCGTCACGATGAAGGCCCGTGCCGAAGGCGGGCGGCCCGTCACTGTCTTTGACCCGCAAGGCATGTCCGGCCTGCCATCAACGCTGCGCTGGTCACCGGTCCGTGGTTGCCAGGATCCCGACGTGGCCAACCGCCGGGCACTGGTGATCTCAGCCGACAGCGCCCTGAAGGGCGAGAACGCGGCTTGGCAGGCGCGTTCGCAGATCGTGATCCAATGCCTGCTCCACGCCGCAGCGCTGTCGGGGCAAGGCGTGGCGGCGTTCCGGAGATGGGCATCCAACCCTGTCCTGGCCCGGGAGGCACTGGAAATCCTGGGCCGGCCAGAAGCCGCCCTGGGCTGGCAGGCCGACCTGATCGGCATCATCGACGACGACCCCCGCAACACATCCAACTCCTGGATCGGCGTGACCGCCGCTGCCGCGCCCCTATCGTCCCCCAAGGTACTCGCTGCCCTTGACCCGAAGGGCGCCAGCGAGCAGTTCGACCCCAAGGCGTTCATCCAGCAGCGCGGCACGCTGTATTTGATTGGGACCAAGAGCGGTGCAGCGGCCGCCGGGCCATACCTGTCTGCCTTGATTGACGACATCGACTATGCCGCCCGTGAAATGGCCTTCGTTGCCGCCGGCGGCCGGCTCGACCCACCGCTGTCCCTGATCCTCGACGAGATCGCCAACCTCTCACCCTGGCCCGGACTGCCCGTTGTCTTGTCCGACGGCGGCGGCATCGGCATCTCGACCATCGTCGTCCTGCAATCACTTTCCCAAGCCCGCTCCGGATGGTCAATCGACGAGGCTGCCACCATCTGGGACGCAGCCATCATCAAGGTCATCTTCGGCGGGGGCTCCGACGAACGCGACCTGCGCGCTCTTGCCGGCCTGATTGGGGAACGGACGCTGACCTTCAACACGCGGTCCTGGTCCGCCCAAGGCCGCCAAGACGGCGAACAGATCCGCGAATCACCGGTGATCCCGCTCCATGAGATCCGACGCCTCCCGGCAGGGACTGCCATCATGCTCGGGCGACGCAGCCGCCCCATCTTGCTGGACCTGCGCGAATGGCACAAACGCAAAGACGCTGCGCAGCTGGGCAGATCCAAGGAACAAACCGAGCTCGAACTGCTCACCGGCCACCTCAAACGACAACACGAGCAACAAACGCCCATCCCCGTACAAGAACAGGAGTCATAGCCATGGACGAGGACGAATCCTTTGAATACGACGTTGCAAACGGGGCAGAGGACAACTTCGCAGCCCTGCTCTTCGGTTCAACGAAAGGCCTGGGATCCAAACGGGTGCCCATCACCTACCGTTGGCGGGACATGGACCCGCGCACGGCCGAACACGTCTGGGACCACCTGGGCCGCTGGGTTCACTGGCTCGTGGAAACCTACCACCTGCCCACCTCAGTAATCCCGGATTGCTGGTGGCGGCACTCGGAAATTGTCGCCGAGCTCTATGCCCTCCAACGTGCTGAGCAAGCTTCCTATACCGAGGACGACGGCGGTTTCGGCCCCTTGGGCTTTCACGAGCGCCTCGAGCACAGCATTGCCCGGCTCCGCGATCTCACCAGGACGGCCGGCTGCGTCAGCCTTCAAACCCATCGAGAGCCCCCATTGCGGCGGTTTCCCACCACTGGACCGGGAATGACAGCACCCGCGGCGGAAAAGGCAGGATTGGGCCCGATGAAGCCGCCACAGGAGGAAGCGCCTATGGCCCGGCAACCGAAACCGGATCAGACCGAATCTTGAACTTCGGACAAGGAACGCCATCATGGAACCAACAACGCAACCCGCCACGCGACCCCTGTACGCCGTTGTCGCCAACGGGGGCGCACCTCCTGCCACCCATCCGGGTCCGGCGGAACGCGTAGCGGAGCTCACTGACGGACTGTACACGCTGCTGACTGAGGCCGTCGACGATCCAAGGCAATGGCACCGGCTGCTCGATACCTCGGCAACCCTGTGGAGGTACTCCGGCGGTAACATCGCCTTGCTAATGCTGCAAATGGCCCAACGCGGCAATATGCGACCCACACTCGTGGCGGGCTATAAGGACTGGGTACGCCATGGCCGCTACGTCCTCAAGGGCGAACATGCCCTCTATGTGATCGCACCGCGTACAGCGCGCATCGCCCCGAACGAAGCGGCCGCAATCGATTCAGCAATGGACGGTCCACCTGCCGCACCGGGCGACGGAGTGAACCGCTCGCGGATAGTTGGCTGGCGCGGACAGGCCGTCTTCGACGTCTCGCAAACCGAGGGTGAACCTCTGTTCATACCAGTTCCAGGTGCCCCGGAGTCCGGGCCACCTGAGCCCGCAGCTGTGCTTCAGCTCTGGGAGTCCCTTACTGCCGTGGCACGTGAGGCACGCTTCAACATCGTCGTTTCAGACACGCAAATGGGCTTGGCCGACGGTTTCACCGACCACGCCCGCCAGCTGATCAGTGTTGGATCGTGGCTGGCACAAGACGAACGTGTGGCGACGCTCGCCCATGAGCTGGCCCACGCCTCTCTCCACGTCCCAGGCGACGCAATTGGTGCCCTGTATGGCAACAGCGCCACACACCACGGCCTCGCCGAAATCGAGGCGGAGTCCGTGGCCTACGTCGTCCTCCGCGCCCATGGCATTGATCGTGGCCCCCAATCGGCAGCCTACCTGGCAGGATGGGCCGACGCCGTCATCGAAGCGGAAGCTGACGCAATTCTGCGGTGCACCCGCGACAGAATGCCGATGTCCCGAGTGGACATCGCCAAGTCCGTCCTGGGGAGAGTGTCCTCCGTCGCGAAGACCATCCTGGAAACGACAAATCCGCCAGGGTTTGGCGGGCGGCTGGGGATTCCCGGTCCCAGCCCCAGTAGTAATGTCACAACTCATGGAGTGGATCCACGGAGGTCTGGGGTGCTGCACCAATCGGGAGCTGAGAGGTTGGGTCCTTCCGTTGCTGGCTGACCGGGCGCGGCACATTCCCGGTTAGCGGCGAATTCATGTTCGAATGGCGGCCGTTTCCCATCGGGAACGGCCGCCCTTCGTGCCAGGCGAGGTGTTCGTGGAGCTGGCTAGACGGTGAAGCTGGAGTCGTCGTTCAGATCGACGTCTTTCGTTTCCGGGCCCATGGTGGCTCCGACCCATACGAGGATGCCGGCGAGGCAGATCAGCGAGGCGACGGCTACGCGGTCCGGCATGAAGTTGCCGAGGGCCTGGATGTAGAAGGCGTAGAAGGCCGGGATGATGACTGCGAGGCTGTATCCGACGCCATAGCCGCTGGCGCGGATGCTGGAGGGGAATCGTTCGCACAGGTACGCCCCGACGGGTGCGAATACGCACAGGCTGGTGACCTGGACCAGGACGGCAAGAACACCGGCCAGGATGACGTTTCGGGATCCGACACTCATGGTGGCGATGTACAGCAGGGGAGCGACGACAATGACCAGGACGGCGTACCAGCGGTAGAACCAACGGCGGCCGATCTTTTGTGAGAGGGCTCCCGAGGCGACGAAGGCGCAGGCCGTGACGAGAGGGGCGATGGTCATGATGATGCTGACCGTTTGGTCAGGAATATGGGCGTCGGTCTTGAGCCTGCCGGTGAGAACGGCGTTGCTGAGGTTGCTGAGGATCCACATGCCTGTCATGAGAATGAAAATCTGGATGAGGCTGCGGCGGTGGACGCCGGTAAACAGCGACTTGATCGGGTTCTCTGCCTTGACGGCTGTTTCGGTTCCCGGTGCGTCGTGGACGTTCTTGCGGTAGAAGAAAAACAGTACGGTTGCCAGGACTGCGCCCAAAAGGAATGGGATTCTCCAACCCCAGACCGCGTATGCGGAGTCGTGTCCGGCGGAGGGGATGAAGGACAGCAAGATAAAGGTAATCAGTCCCAGGCTGACGTTGGCCACGGAGGCCATGGATGTGATCATGCCGCTCAGGGGCCCAGGCCGTTTCTTTGGTGCCCATTCCATGGCCAGGGGGATGGCGACGGAGTATTCGCCTCCCAGGAAGAAGCCGCCGATGAATCTCAGCCCGATCAGGAGGGCGAGGCCAAGATGGCCGGCTGTTTCAAAGCCGGGAAGCAGGGCCATGAGCAGGGTCGCCATGCCGAAGCCGCCGATCGCGACCAGGGTGGTGAGCCGGCGGCCGGTCTTGTCAGCAATGTGGCCGAAGAACGCAGCGCCGAGGGGGCGTGCAATGAGGGTGGAGATGAAGATCAGGGAACTGAAAAGGGCGACAGTCTGGGGTGGGGTACCTGCGCCGTTGAAGTAGCTCATGGCGGGTGCCAGGGTGATGATGGGCAGGAAGATGTCGAATTGGTCGACGTAGTAGCCGAAGATTCCGCCGCGGAGTGCGCCCCGGCGTTGTTTGGACAAGGTGGCGTCATGCAGCATTGGCGTTGCCGATTGTGTTGTCATGTGAGGCTCTCTGAATTGTGCCCGTCGTTGGGCGGTGAAAGTTGATGGTTATGCCAGGTCAAGGCGCCGAATGGTGTTGGCGAGGACGTGCACTCCGTTGCTGAGCTGGATCTTGTCCGTGTATTCATCGGGGCAGTGGCTGCGTCCGTCTTGGGAGGGTACGAAGATCATGCCCATGGGGCCGAGGTGGGCCATGTGTGCGGCGTCGTGTCCGGCGCCGCTGGGCACGGCTTCCCAGCTGTATCCGAGGTCATCGGAGGCGGCTGCTACTGTGTCCTGCATGCTTTGGGCTGCTGGGACGGGGTCTTGGTCATTGAGGAGGTCGATGGCCACGTCGACGCCGCGCTTGGCTGCGTCCACGGCGATTTTCTCCGCGATGCTTCGGCGGGCTCCGCCGAGCCAGCTCGGGTCAATGCTGCGGATCTCTGCCCAGATGGTGGCGGAGTCCGGTACGACGTTGAACGCGCCGTGTCCGGTCGCTATCCGGCCGGTGGTGCTCACACCGTGGACGGGTGCTCCGCAGCCCACGCGTTCCACGGTGAGGATTGCTTCTGCGGCAGCTATGAGTGCGTCGGCGCGTTGGTCCATGGGTGTGGTTCCTGCATGGTCGGCCCGGCCGGTGAACACCGCCATCACCCGTTCGATGCCTGCGATGGAGGTGACGACGCCGATTTGGCTGCCGCTGCGTTCCAGCATGGGGCCTTGCTCGACGTGGAGTTCGATGTAGGACTTGATGTTCCGTGGGTTCCAGGCCATGGAAACGGCCGCATTGGGGTCTGCCCCGAAACCGGCTATGGCCTCGCCCATGGACACGCCATGGGCGTCTTTCCGTGCGAGGTGGCTGGCCTCGAGGACCCCGGCGACGGCACGGGACCCTACGCAACTGACGCCGAATCCGTTGGCTTCTTCCCCCAGGAAGTCCATGACGACCAGGTCGCTGGTCAAGCGGGTGCCCGATTCCTGCAGGATCCGGGCGGCCTCGATGGCACCCAGGACACCGACGACGCCGTCGAACCTTCCGCCTGAGTGTACGGTGTCCGTGTGGGATCCGGTGATGATGGCCGGCGCGTTGGGGTTGGTGCCGGGCAGGCGTCCGACGATGTTGCCGGCCCCGTCAATATGGGCCTGCAGTCCGGCGGCGCGCATGCGTGCCAACGTCCATGATCGCGAGGCCTTGTAGGGGTCGGAAAAGACCTCGCGGGTCCAGCCGGGACTGTCGGAATCGACGATTGCCGAGAGGTCCATGATGTCGGTCCAGAGCCGGTCGGCGTCGGGACTGAGGATCGAAGAGGTGGAGCTAATCATAGTGTTTCCATTTCAAAGTATTTACGGGCGGGGAGGGTTTGGCGGCGCCGGGCCTACCACCCTTCCTCTGTCATCCATGCTGCGGAGCCGGCGGCTGAATCTAGTTCGTTGCCGAGCTCGGTGGCGGACTTGCACACGAGCTCAATAATTTCGTCGAGCCGATTGCCGCTCATGCGCTGTTGGCGCCCGGCGACGCTCACCGCGCAGATGCAGTGGCCATGCCGGAAGACCGGGGCGGCGACGCCGATCATGAACGGGTCCACTTCACCCTCGCTAACAGAGAATCCGTTGGAGCGGATCGTGGGCAGCAACATCTGAAGGCGCTCGGCGTCCGGTGTCATGGCGGTGAACCTTCGCATGCTGCTTTCCTGGACGTTGGCCACCACCTCTGCCGGAGCATAGGCCAGCAATGCGGTAGCGCTGGCTCCTGCATGCAGCGGCCGGACCGAACCGCGATAGAACGACAGCGCATCGGCCCGCCGCGGCGAAAGCCTTTCGAGGCAAAGGGCTGCCATTTGAACGCGAACCGTCAGGATCACTGCCTCGCCGGTCTGACTGCATAGCCGGTTCAGCACGGGGGCCGCCACTTCCACCAGGTGCTGCTTTTCCGTTTGCTCGTCGCGGCTGGACACTCTCAGGCCCGGGTAGTAATAGCCGTCCATCTCATAGAGGTAGTCGGTCTCTCGAAAGAGCTTGATGTAGCGGTAGGCGGAGGATTGCGGGATGTCCAGGACCGAAGCGATTTCGTCCACGCGCATTCGGCCCTTGTCAGCAATCATGGTCAGGATCTTCAGACCACGATTGAGTGATGTCAGGCTCATGGCAACTCCTCCTTCCGGCTCCGTTTCATTGGACTATGAGGACTGGACGACGGTCCCATGGCCCTGGACGCCCAGAATCGCGCTTCCGTCCCATACAACCGAGCCTCGTGAGATCGTGGTGGTCACGCGCCCGGAAGTCTTGATGCCCTGGAATGGCGTCCAGCCTGCGTTCGAGAACATGTCCCCGGCATCAATGTGCCAGGCAGTGTCCGGGTCGAAAACAGCAATGTCGGCATCGAAGCCAACTTCAAGGCTTCCCTTCACATGCCCCACACCAAACCTTTGTGCCGGGGTGGAGGTCAGCGACTTGACCGCGGCATTGAACGCCTCGGGGCCACGCTCGAGGGCGGCCGACAGGGTGATGGCCATCGACGTCTGCACGCCCGGGGCCCCGGAGTGGTTGGCAAATATCCCTTCATGGTCCTTGTACTCCGTCGGCCACGGCGCATGGTCGGAAGAGACAACATCAATTTTGCCAGTGGAAAGCCGTTCCCACATGCCCTGGCGGTCGGCGGCCTTGCGCAGCGGCGGATTGATCTTCAACCGTCCCCGCTGGGCATCATGGTCATCCTCCGTGAACGTCAGGTAGTGGGGGCATGTTTCAAGCGTGACGTCCAGACCCTGGTCCCGATACCAATTCACCAGATCCACGGACCGGGGGAGGCTGAGGTGGCAAAGGTGCAGCTTGGCGGACTGCTCGAAGGCAATCTCGAGCGCAGTCAACACACCCATCGTCTCGCTGACCGGAGGGCGGCTGCGGACATGCGCCTTGGGATCGAACGGGTTGCGTTCCTTCTCGATGGCCAGCATGGCCTGCACGATCTCATTGTTCTCTGCATGGACGGCCACGGTCCGTCCGGCGGCGCCAGTTGCGGCCATGACATTGCGAAGTTCGGCGTCGTCAATCCGGGGAAACCTTGCAGCGTCGGTATTGAAAAGCGATACCTTGAACCCAACGGCGCCTGCCTCGCTGATGGCCTCAGCTGCGCGCCAGCCACCCTCCGGAGCAAGCGTGCCCATCATGGCGACGTCAACGAACGCCTCAGTTTCGACCAGTTCACGTTTGACCTTGATGCGCTCAACCGTGTTGATGGGACCTGCCAGGTCAAACGGCATCTCAACAATGGTGGTCACGCCACCGGCGGCCGCGGACTGCGTTGAGGCAGCGACGCCTTCACCCGGATGGGAAAGCGAGTGGACGTGGGCGTCGACCATGCCCGGCAGGACGTAGGCGTTCCCCACGTCCAGCCTGCGCGTCGCTTCAGTGGTGGCGGAAGGATCGGCGATGGCCGTGATTTTTCCGTTGGCAATGTGGACTTCCCGGCGCTTCCAGACGTCGCCGCACTGGACGAGTCCCGTCACCACCAGATCGAGTTTTGCTGTGTTCATAACCACAGCATCTCAATGCGTGGGGATTGTGGAAATATCATTCCTGCAAAATGAGAATTTCATCGTTGTGATACCTGGGTCATTCCTATTCTCACAGCGGGCCTTCTAGAGATCTCCTACCGACGTAGCAATCTGCGGGATGTTCGAGTCGGCCTGGAGAGTCGTCAAGTTTTCGTTGTCGCAGGTGCCACGGCCAGACAATCGTGGGGTCCAATATAGTAAGTCGCGGGCCAAGGGTAGCCGACCATGATCTGTGCTGGATCCGGGCGGATGAGCAGTACCGTCGCTGGCCAGATCGGGAACGATCCATTGGCGATCCATGCCGGTTGCACGTAGCCGAACTTCTCCCAGCGGATCGTTGCCCAAGCCCCGGTTGGGTGACTCTCCTGAAATCCCAGTACCGTGATTTCCGTAGTGGTCTCGTGTTCTTCCTTGGCACGCGCCATGTAGTCCCATTGACGGGTGGCGAACTGGTCCCAAAGGGCCCGTTGATGGAGGCGTTTGGACCAGCCCCACGCAAGCAAGGCTCCAGCAGCAACCGTCACTGCGAGAAAAATCCAAGCCCCGCGCAGCGGAGGCCAACCGAAAATGACAATTACGGCGGCCACGATGAGCAGAAAAGCGGCGACAGTTGTCGTCGCCACCAGCGGGCCAGTGTAAATCTGTGGCCTGACCATCGGGTTCGCATCCATTGGATCTACCTCCGCTCTCATTCTAAATTTCCCATCCGACATTGGTAAGAGGGGCCTCCGTGAACACCTGAGGGGCGGAAAGGTCGCCGTCAGTAGTGGCCACACGTTGCAGGTGGGCCACTTCGGATTCCAGTTGCCGGCGGTCGCTGGCACGCTCCCACTCGTAGTCGGCAGGGGGAGGACCCAACGGGTCGGGATCGGTGCCGATGAGCCACCGGTCCCTGTAAAAGGCGACCCGCTCCAGCAGGGTGTTGCGGTCGACACGTGATGTCTCTGAGGAAATGCTTTCCAGCAGCCCCTGAATCCATGGATCGGCCCCCTCCGTGACCCGTGTATTCAGAACCTGGATCCGCTGCGACGCGAGGCCCCGAACTTGGTTGATCATGGCGGCGAGGTCGTCGCGCCTCGTGGGCAACTCGTCGATCAGCCACCCATCCATGGCTGTTGGCTCCCGGGCTCCGACGGGTCGAAGTCTTGCATGGACGACGGCCATGAGGTCCTTGGCGTCGCCCGGGTGTTGAAGAGCGTGCTCCAGCGTTGCCGTCGCGGTCGTTGGGGCGCTGGCCTTTGCCCGGCGCCAGGCGGTGACGCCGGCACCCCATGAGGGCGACGCTTCCAGCACGTCCGCAAGGCCGGGCTGGATTTGCTCGACGGCGGCGTGGAGGTCGTCGGCTCCGGCGAGTTGTGCGAGGTAGTCGTATTCGGCGGCGAGCCGGTTGAGTGAATTGGCGTTTTCCAATTCCTCATCACCAACTTCGTGGGCCGTCCATTCTGCGCCCTGGGCGGCGAGGACTTCGCCAATGATCTCCAACCACGTGGGATTCTCCGCCTCATGCGCGGAGTCCTCGGGCACAGGTCCGCTCTCGCAGACGTAGGCGGTGTTGCTTTCCCTGCCCCGCGTCATGCCTACGTAGAAGAGTTCACGGGTCAGGCAACCTTGCGTAAGGACCGTGTGGCTCGTGTCCACGGTAATCCCCTGGGAGCGGTGAGCCGTGGTGGCGTATCCAAGTTCCACGGACTCGGACAGGAAAGTGGGGGTCAGCCGGATGCTTTCGCCGGTGTCGGTCCGGCGCCCCACAACTGATCCGTCGCGGCCGGGCCGGGCGGTGAGCTTGATAAGGGTGCCGTTGCGGATGAAGTCGCCGGACGCGTCGGTGAGCCGGCGGTCGTTCTTGCGGGCGATGACGGTGTCGCCGCAGCCGCCGCTGAGTCCGTCGCTGAGGCAGACCGTGTGTTCTGCGTCGACGAGTCCCTGGTCGACGAGTTCGGCATGGGCTCGTTCATTGAGGACCGTGACGGCTTCGTTGTCGGGAGCTATAAGGATTGATGCATGGCCAGCGACGGTGTCGGCGGCCCATTGCTGGTAGGCCGCGTCAATCATGTCCTGGTACTCGCCGTGGATGAAGCGCCCATGGGCTGTGTACGTTTTGACTGCCTCGAAATCCCCAACTCGCAGTTGGAGCGATGCCGGCCCTTCCCAACCGTGGCGGAACCGGCGGACGGTGGTTAGTTCGATCGCCTTGCCCTCTCGGTCCAGCCAGCCGAGGATCCCGCCGGCGTCAATCGCGTCCAGCTGGGCAGGGTCGCCCACCAGAACGATCTTGGCCCCCGCGTCGCGGGCTTGTTGGACCAGGGCCGCCAACTGCACGGTGGAGACCATCGAAGCCTCGTCGACAATCACCAGTTGGTTGCGCCGGAAGCTCCACTGCTCCTGCCGCATGGCCAAGTCGGCCAGCCGTTGCGCGGTCCTCATCTGCTGCCAGTGTTCCGGCCCCGCTGTGGCTTCCAGATCACGGAACCGTTCGGCACGGTGGGCGGCGCCTTGCCCGACTGACTCGTAGAGCCATTTGGCCACGTTCTCCGCCGGCAGCCCCAGCTTGCGCCCGAGGACGTCGGCACTGGCTGCCGCCGGGGCCAGCCCGATGACGGATCCGGTGCCGTGTGATTGTTCCCAGCCGTGTCGGATGGCCTCCATTGTGGTGGTCTTGCCGGATCCTGCCGGGCCGACGACGGCGTCCAGGAACCTGCCGCTGGACAGGACCCGGAATGCGGCCTCCCGCTGGTCCGGGGCCAGTCCGGGTTGGGGGTCGCCGTTGCCCGTGGTGAGCCACGTGTCAGCGAGCCCGGGCGCGATGGCGGGGCCGCCGTCGTTCTTCCAGGTGTCCATGACCAGCTGCTCATTGGCCAGGATTCCGGCATCCGTGTAGAGGCGGGAACCGTGGAATTCGAAGACGCTGTGGACGGCGAAGGCCAGGTCGTCGCCGGCATCCAGGGGGACGTTGTAGCGGTAGGCGTTGAGCGCGACGCACTGGGACTCGGCGGTCGTGGCGACGGTGTCAATCATGGTGCGGCGGGCAGTGGGGGAGGCGCAGCGGATTTCGGCGCAGATGCGTTCGGCTTCGGCGAGGAGGTTCCAGCGGTTCCAGGTGGCGCGCCGCCGTGCCACGGCTTCTCGGGCAGCCGTTGCCGCCGCGGCGACCCACGGCTGTGTGAGATCACTGGCGGTGACGGGGCGTTCATGGGAGCGGTTGACCGTCTGGCGGATGACCCCTACCGGCTCGAAACCCTGCTGCTGCGCGCGGGACCGCCAACCGGCGGCAAGTCCGGCGAGTGGTTTTGGCTCCCTGTCCTTGGCCTGCCGGGTTGAAAGCGTGGCCTGCTGGCGGAGCTTGACGACTACGGTCGCGGATGGAGCATGGCCGCGGGATCGTGTCCACGCCTTGACGAGGCGGTCCTTCTCCTGATCAATGAGCCGGGACCGGTTGGAAAACTCACGCAGGAGCGCATCGTCGACACCGACGAGCTCGTGGCGCGGGTTGCGCTCGGGACCGGCTGGCGGTCGAAAGCCGGGAACTGCCCCCAGTCGCTGCTGCAGCCGGTCAAAGAGCAGCCCGTTGTAGTATTCGCTGGCGGCCACGGTGGCCTTGTACAGGGTTCGTGAATCAAGAGTGGACCAGGCGCCATCGGTGGTGCGCTGGGCGCGGTTGGCAATCACCACATGGGTGTGTAGTTGGGGGTCGCCAGCCCTGGATTCCCAATGGTCGAATGCCGCCGCCACCGCACCCAGAACTGCAATATGTGCGGTTCCGCCGCGTCCGGTCCGTGTGTGGACCACGGACTCCTCCAGCCAAGACAGGACGTCGTTGACGGCGTCGTGGTGGGCGGAAAGGACCTGGCTCTGGATCTCGCGCGGGGCCAGCGCCCACAGGACGGACACGGACTTGGGCACGCTGAAGGTCAGGTCGAAGCCGGCGACGGCATGGCGTTGGATTTCCTCGCCGTTGCGGTGTGCGACGGTGGTTTGGCCGGGGGAGCGGCCCAATGGTGTGTGGGTGTCGGGGTGTTCGGCATGGGTGAAGACGGCGTTGGCGTCGCCGGCCGTGACCAGGTCCAATGGTGCGCGATTGATGCCGGCGAGGCCGTGTCCCAGCCACCGGCCTGTAGGTGTGCCCGCTTTCACGTAATAGCCAGTGGCGTCACCTGGCGCCAGCGGTCCGTCGCCGCGCATGGTGGTCTTGAGCAAATATTTGACGCCAGCCTGGGTGGTCAGGTGGGCAATGGAAACGGTCATCGCAGGCCGGCTGGGACCGTCGCCGCCCACCCGCGGCGGCGGTAAATGTCCGCCGTCGACCGGTCGAGGGGGATGCCGAGATGGTCGGTTAGTTGGAGTAGCCGGCCGGCGAGTCGCATCAGGTCTTGGGCATCGGCCCGCTGGGTGCGAAGCAGGCGGGCGACCTCCAGACGGCCTTCGACCGTTTCTGCTTTGGCCTCGGCAAGCTCACCGCACATATCAAGATTCACGGCATACAGCTGCTGGATCTGCGTTTGCTGCTGGTCGATGGTCCGGTCCCGTTCCAGGACGGCGTTGTTGAACTTCGCGGCCGCCGTCGAATTCTCGATCTGGAGCTGCCGATCGTAAGTGGCTTCGGCTTCCCGTAGCCTAGCTTGGCCGTCTGCCCGTTCGACGGCGACCAGGGTCTTTGCCGCTACACGGGACGTTGACCGCCGCCGTTCCCGTCGGCGGCGTTCATGGGCCCGGCCGGAACATTCGGGCGAGCAGTACAACTGGGTGGACCGCTGCGGTTCAAATGGCGCTTGGCATTGCTGGCACTTTTGCGTAGACATGCATACTCATGGTGCCTGGGCCGGCGGGCATCATGACTGCCCGTACCATCAAAAGCCCGGGGCGGGACCTTGGGTGACAGACGTGTGAACGAGTTTTTGGTAGCTGCAGATCCATGGCTGGCGGGGTGATTTTGCTGTGGAAAATGGCATGGAGTTGGGAGCTGGCCGGGCTGGTGAGCAGAGGAAGAATTTGGTGATGGGGTGGTGGCGCAGGGGAGTGCCGCATGAGGATTTCATGCGGCACTGGATCTCCTGATGGGGCGATTATTGAATCGCGAGCCGGAGTCGTTCGATTTCGGTGGGATTGAATCCAGCCCAATGGTCGTGTTCATTGACGACGACCACTGGGGCTTGGGCGTAGCCGAGGTCCTGGACGTATTCAAGGGCGGCGGCGCTAGTTGTCATGTCCACGACGCTGTAGGGGATGCCGGCATGGGCAAGCGACAGGCAGGTGAATTTGCATTGCTGGCATCCTGGTTTGCTATAGACCGTGACGTTCATTGGTCTCACCTCGTTCTGTATCTTCCGGACTGGATCTCGAGGAACTGTTAGTGCTGGTTCCGGTAGGCGGTGTTCTTGTGCTGTGCCCAGCCGGAGACGACGCCGGCGCCCAGCATCTGGTCCAGCAGTCGGGCCAGGTGGTAGTCGGGGTCGAACGTCAGGGCGACGTGCATGTAGTTCCCGGCGGCCGTTCCCTTGCCCTTCCACCAGCAGATGTGCCCAAGCATCGTCAACGGGGCTGCCACATGTGATGGGGCTGCGATGGTGAGCAGCTGCCGCAGCAGCTTTTCGGCGCTGTCGATCCGGTCCCACTGCGGGGCTTCGCCCGTGGCGCCGAAGAGTGTGGCTGCCATGGGTTCGTTGAGGCCGGGCATGTCGGCCAGGATTTGGTCCCTGAGCCCGACGTGCTGCAGCCCGGCCAAGACCTCAGCCAGTTGGTCGTGGGTGGCTTCGGCGTTGTGGTCGATGAGATCCATCCACAACCGATAGGCCGCGCCTAAACCTTCGGCCGGGTTGGTGACCATGTCCTGCAGCGCTGACTCGACCGCGTCGTGGTCGGCGGCGGCGAACAACTCCGGGATGGAGGGCGTGTCGCTCTGTTCGATGGTGCTGCCTTGGTAGACGAGTTCGGCATTGAGAATGCTGCATTCAATGGCAGTCAGCGGGGTTTCCGTGCCGCACGTGGCGGGGCTGGCGCCGTCGTACGTGGCGAAGGATTCGGGGCCGACAATCCATACGTCATGGACGAGCAGCCCGGCGGTAGCGAGCCGGCGCTTGAGCCCTTGGATCATGGCGGCGAAGGGCTTTTGGTTTCCATGGCCCCATGGCTGGTGGGTGAAGAGGGCGATGAGGACGGCGGTGGCGTCGTGGTCGATGCCGACGGCGTGGGCGACGCGCTCGGCGTAAGTTTGGCCAACGTCGTCACTGGATGGGAGGTTCACGCGGAGGGTCGGGCCGAGGGCCTTGCCTTCGAGGGCGACGCAGACGAGGCTTTCCTTTGGCCAGTAGCCGAGGCTGTGGCCCGTGTAGCTGATGGCATCGGCGGGGCTGCTGATTCTGATCGGTTCCATTGTCCTGCTCCTCTATGTGTGAACGGTGGCTGAGTGTTCGCGGCCGCCTGCTCTGTTGGTGCCTTCTGGTAAGAGGAATCACCGCTGGGTATTAGGGGCCGGAGGGCAACTTGGGGTACCGGGCACGGGGCAAAAACTCTTTCGAGGAAATAAGCGACGCAGGAGCGCCGAGGAAGAATTTTTGGAGGAGCGCACGGCGCGCAGCGCCCTGGTTGCGTGGAGGGCCCGCCCAGCGATGATGGGGTACCAGAAGGCACAACGTGGTTTGGCATGTGTTCATATGGATCCATCGACCGGGGTGTTTGTTCGTGCCGACCGATGAACGCTGAGCGGCTTTGGAGCAGCGGACTTCAGCTTGCGAGTTCATACCTGTTCATAGCGCTGGGGGAGCGAGACGACATGACCGAACGTCCCGCGGCAAGAACGAAGAGGCACGTGTCTCCCGAAAGTAGTGTGATAGGCCATGCCGACGACTGAGGTCGTTGGCACTTCGCCCTGCCACGACTAGTGGATGGGGCGATTTGGAAATCTGCTGGTAGAAATGACTCAGCTCTGTTGACGTTCGGAGAGCCACAGGACAGGAGAACGAGCTATGGGTGCGGAACATGTATTTGAAGCCGGTCAAGGCGAACCAACGGGGAGCAGCGGTGGCGGGGAGAACCGCTCTCCCTGGGACAAGGCCTGGGCTCGAAGCCCCCAATCCCCGGAAGAACTGTGGGCGGAGATCGGCTTCCTGAGTTTTGCCCTTGGGATTGAAACCAAGTTTGTGTGGCGCGGGTTGCCGAGCACGGATTTTGAGGTCAAGTCATCACTGGCACGTAGGCTCTCCGAGCAAGGGATTGAGCCAACAGAAGCGAATCTTCGCTTCAATGAGTTGAAGGCAATAAAGGCCGCCCGAGAATGGGGACTTGGTCATTCACAATATGGATATGCCTCTGACCTTCATTTGTTGGCACTCATGCAACATCACGGGATTCCAACGAGGTTGATTGACGTCACGTACAATCCGCTGACAGCGCTCTGGTTCGCATGCGCAGACCCGGGTCTCATTGACGAACCAGGTGTCCTCGTCAGCATGGCAGTAAGCGATGCCCCTGTTATTGAAACGGTGCCGGTCTTGCCGGAGCAAACGTATGGTTCCATGGAGGACCCCCTGGGATTCGACTACTCGCAGGCGCTCGAGAGTTCAGCTTTGAATCGCCAGCCTTTTCTGGTCCAACCCGTCGTTCGCGATCCCCGGATGACAGCTCAAGAGGGGCTCTTCATAACGGCCTCTGTGCCAGACCAATCCGATGCGACGCCACTATGGGGTTTTCCTTATGAAGCAAACTGGACATTGCTCAGCGTGGTTCGAGAAATGAAAGACATGGGGGTTACGATCCACGGCGACCGATGGCCATCATTCGGAACCTTGGGTCTGATC
Organism: Arthrobacter sp. STN4; assembly: GCF_024539665.1. Lineage (NCBI taxonomy): Bacteria > Bacillati > Actinomycetota > Actinomycetes > Micrococcales > Micrococcaceae > Arthrobacter > Arthrobacter sp. STN4. The sequence continues at coordinate 101,277 of NZ_JAKZGX010000007.1, read as the reverse complement.
ATCGAACCCGACGTTAAAAGGAAGATCCTGCCTATTCTTGAGCACAGCTTCAATCGCTCTCACCGAACGATGTACCCCGATCTGTCGGGATTCGGAACGCACCGGTTCGATTACTCCGAAGCGAATTGATACTTGCCGCCGGCGCCACGGACGTCATCTGCCATCAGGCAGCCTTGGTCGTGGACTATCCGACGTCGCAACTGGTGCTAGTGGAGATAGTCGTCGGCCATGCCGTTTGATAGTCACACCTCCTCGGCGTTCCATTCACCGAGATAGATGCTCAGCGCGTTGTCGTCGCTCCTAGTGTGGTCCTCACCGATTGTGCAGCGGCAGTCGTCGCCGCAAGAAATCCCTGATTGGCCGTTCGGGATACATGAGGAAGGAATCCAGCGCTTAGCGCCATCTCAGCCAACCACTTTCGGTTTATGTCCAACCATCCTGTGGAATTTCCTCCGCTTGTGTTCAGTGGTATGAGCAATTAAACCTATTTGACTTAGCCTTAGACACTGTTCTGACCGTTCACTCAGGCTCTGCTCGACGTTGACGATTCGTTTGTATTCGAAGGGTCGGCATCCTGCTGCACCGGCAGCCGTTCTTTGCAGTCTGGAGTGTGGACGAGCTCCTGAACTGCGACGCAGCCGACGCTCTCCCCGAACTACGAGATGAGTGTGCCGATTTTCACTCCGATATGCTGAGACGCCATCCTGTCGCTCATCTTGCGGCTGTCAGAACAGTCTGAGACCCTATTTACGGATTCAAGGCTGATGGAGGATCACATCTCCGTGGACAATACCCGTCAATGATTGCAAAGGGGATGAATATGTGTGGCTTGGAAGAAGACTTCCATGTGGATGCGTTTGTTCGTGTGTTGCGGTCACTGGAACCGCATTTACCGATCTCCGACTCCTATGAGCGTGATTGTCCACAGCGTCGGGGAGCGTGGTGGTCGAGCCAGCAGGAGCATATGGTGGCTTGGTTCCAAGGCCAGAACAGTCAAGGAAGTGGAGCGTTCACTCGTGAAGTCCCGAACGTCAGTGCACGCACCACGTACAACCGGCTGCTTTGCCCGGCAGCTCTCGTTTGGATGGCCGAGGCTCTCGGTGAAGATTCTGGGGTTGTCCAGACCGCTGCGGATGCAGCCCGAAATGAGAGCAACCCTCGCAAACGCCCAGGACTACTGCGCCAGCACCTGCCCTGGGCGCGGATCTTCGAATTAGTCCGAGCATTGTAAGTTAGCCGACTTTTAGCCCCTCATCGAAGGACCTGAGCACCAGTTCCAGTCGGTCTAGCACATCGTCCCCGAACAGCTCGTCCGGCCCTGTGGGTGCCAGCTCGCTGTAGGGGGAGTCGTAGAGCGCGCCGATGTCCACAGAGCCGTTCTCCGACAACTGTGTGGTCAGCACAGCCAGGAAGTCCAGCTGTGCGGCGTTAAAAGTGGCGCCGGCAATGAACTCGGACAGGGCTTCCTCCACGGCTGAGCGGTCGAGCCCCACCAGGGAACGTACGAAGTGCGCCAGACCCTCGGTGCGGGCCCGCGCCAGGTCCTCCTGCGTTCCGGCACCGCTCTCCTCAAGGATGCGTTCCAATTCTGCTAGGTCCAGGGGAGTGAGCGGTTTGTTGCGGCGCAGGCGCTGCAGTGTGGCCAGGTCCAGGTGGGAGCGCAGGTACATCTGCGCCTTCTGGCGGTAGCGGTCAAAGTTATTCACGCCTGAATGGACGCCGTCGAGCTCGATCTCTACGAGTTCACCCAGTTCGTCCTCGAAGTTGGTGTACACGACGTTGCGGCGCTTCTTCTCGATCAAGTGGACCAGCCCGCGCAACTTTCGCCGGATCGATTCCAGCCACTCCAGGGAGACGGACTGCCACTCGTTGTCGTCGGCAATTTGTTCCAGCAGGACCAGCACCGGAGAAATGGCTGGATTGTTGGGCTGGTCGGCCAGAGCAGCCGCAATGTCCTGGATCTTCTTGCGGTACCTGTCCACGGCGCCGGGATCCACCAAGGATGCCAGCTGGGCATTGAGCACAATCAGGTCAAAACGTTTCGCTTCTTCCTTCTCGGCAGGTGCGCCCTGTCCGGCAACCTTGGCCAAACCGGTTTCCAGTCCGGCCACATCCTCATCGGATAAGCCACCCCAGCCCTCCGGCGTCGAATATTTCTCAACCGCCTGCCGATGAGGCTTCACAAGGAAATTACTAGTGGGCAGCAATGAAACTTGGCCGGATAGCCCGTGCACCAGGTCCGTCACCAGCGACAGGGAGCCCAATCCGGCCGCCCGGGAGGCAACCAGCAGCTTGGCCCGCGTTGCAAATGTCGTCTCGGACAGGGACTTGCCTACCGATCCCTCGTTCCCGGGTAGCCCTGCGTTGAAGTACTCGGCATTGCGGCATAGGTCAAAGATAAAGAAGTCCTGTTTGTCCTGGCCGGGCCCGAACAAGTCAGGGCGCAACCGCGTGCCGCGCCCCAGCATCTGCCAGAACTTCGTCTTCGAGCGCACCATCTTGAAGAACACCAGGTTGAGAACTTCCGGCACGTCAATGCCGGTGTCCAGCATGTCCACAGAGACGGCAATGTGCGGGTTGTCGTCCGTGCGGCTAAAGGAGTCGATCAGACTCTGCGCATACGTTTCCTGGTACGTGATGACGCGGGCAAAGTCCCCTTTTAGGTGCGGGTAGTTCTTGTCGAACTGGCGGGCTATGAAGTTCGCGTGGTCGTTGTTCTTGGCGAATATGATGGTCTTGCCCAGCCTGTCGCCGCCGGCCACCTTGTGCCCGCGCGTCATCAGCACTTCAAGCGCCTTGTTCACGGTGTCGGTGTTGAACAGCCAGCTGTTAACGACGGCGGGATCCACGGCATCGGGGATCTCACCTTCCTCGTCCCATTCGAGTTCGTCCCACTGCTCCTTCTCTGCTTCGCTCAGATCGTCGTAGCGGATGCCCTCGTAGGGGAACTTCAGCGGGACCGGCACAACACGGGGCGGCACGAGATAGCCAGCCTCGATCGCCTCGTCCAACTCGTAAGCGAAGGTGGGGACGTTGTCTTCAATGTCGAACATGGAATAGGTGTTGCGATCCACGTCGGCCTGCGGCGTGGCTGTCAGGCCCAGCAGCAGCGAGTCAAAGTAGTCGAAAATGGCCCGGTACTTTTGGTAGATCGAGCGGTGCGCCTCATCCACAATGATCAGGTCGTAGTGCCCAATCCCGAACGACGGTTGACCATCCGCGCCCCGCGCACTGCCGGAAATCATGTTCATGATGGTCGGATAGGTGGCCAAGTTGATGCGGCTGTCGGTATCGTTGTCCCGCCCCAGAATCGCCGGTGCGCTACCGGGAAGGTGGGTTTTGAAGGCCCTCGCCGCCTGCTGGACGAGGGATACCCGGTCGGCAAGGAAGAGGATGCGTTTGGCCCAGTTTGCGTCCATGAGCAACTTGGACAGTGCGACGGCGGTCCTCGTCTTCCCGGTTCCCGTCGCCATCACAACAAGTGCCTTGCGGGACGCGGCCTCAAAGCTTTCCGTCACCGTGCGGATCGCGCTGTGCTGATAGCCGCGTTCCACAATGCTATTGTCGATCGGTTCGCCGGCAAGGTGGCGGCGGATGGTCCGACGCGCGACCATCAGTTCCAGCTGGTCACGGGTGTGGAACCCCTGGACGGGGCGGTCGCCGTAGAGGGCGTCGTCCCAGAGCCATGTCCTATAGCCGTTGCTGTAGTAAATGACAGGGCGGCGCCCGAACTTTTGCTCCAGGCAGTCGGCGTACAGCTTCGCCTGCTGCTTGCCCACCAAAGGATCCTTGGTGGAACGCTTGGCCTCAACCAGGGCCAGCGGCAGCCCGTCGGCACCCCACAGCACATAATCGACATAGCCGACCCCGCTGGAACTGGGCATCCCGGTGACCGGATACTCACGGTCCTCATCCTGCGTCAGCGGCCATCCGGCGTCGTGCAAGTCCTGGTCAATGAGGTAGGCGCGGGTCAGTGCCTCGTCATAGTTGTGCACGTCCGGAGTGGCCTGGTTGCGCTGCTTGGCTGCCGCAATCTGGGCCAGGGCCTCCGCGAGCTGGTGTTCAAGTGATGTCGACGCTGCACGGGCTTCAGCGAGTTCCTTGTCCTTGGCGGCGAGCTCATCAGCGAGCTTTGCCACGGCTTCCACGGAAGAGCGAGCAGGTGCCGGAGTCTTCAGCTTCGGCTTGAGCAGTTCGAGATCGAACGCCATGCCGGTTGCCGGCAGGTTCGCGGCGTCGATCGTGTAGGTGCGGGCAAGCCAATAGCAAACATGGAAGAGCTCAGCCACGGCGAACTGCGAGTTTTGGGGAGAAGGATCAGACTTGCCGTGGACGGCGTTGTTGCCGGCCTTGCGGATAGCGTTGAGTTTGCCGGTGACGGTGCTGCCCACCAGCGCCTTGAATTCGGGCTGATTCAGCAGGCCATTGAAATCCCGCTGATACGGGTACGGGATGGCGGATTCATGCTCATAAATCCAGTCCACAATATGCTCGGCCGTGTGGCGGGCATACATCATGGACACGCGCGGATCTATCCAGGCGAATTGCTCGGCCTTTCGGGCCCGAAGTGCCAGGTCCGGCCACTGTGCCAGCATGAAAGCAAAGTTGCTTTGCACTTCCCCCAAGACCGCTCCATTCGTAGCACTGATTGTTCTCTTCAATCATTGAACCATGCAGCTGTGACAGAACTGGAGAGCGTGCCGCACTTTGACGGCACGGCGCGCTTTTGCTGTGAAACAAGACGCCGGACAGCTTGCGTGGGTGCGTCAGTTCACTGTTGCTGCGGTGCTTGAATCTCAAACGTGCCAGGTGACTTTGACGATGACCCGCAAGTGATGACCAACGTGTTCTGGATTGATATGTTCAATAGCTGCCGTCGCAGGTGCGGACTCAAATCCCAGCAGCGCCAAGTAATCTAAGACTGGTGCAGGGACGTAGCCCAGACGCTGATCAGTAGTGGTCAGAAGTTGACGCGCACGGGGATCGAACTGGTTCTCCTTCTCCGGAACTACGTTCAGTGGGGACCCCCCAGCGAGCTCGCCGGCATTCACAGAATTCAGAACAGCCGCATCCTGGTGCCGTAGACCATGTACGGGAACAACGAAGGACACAGTTTTCGCAGACAGGTCAAGATCCGGTTCCCGGAATAATTCATAGGTGTCTGCAACGCGGTGCCCAAATGAGCGGCCAAGAATTTCGAATGGTACAGCGTCAGTATTTAGCCCCATATTGCTTAGCCACTCTGGACGATCTGGACGCTTGGAACCCATCAGCCTTCCCGAGAAAAATGGGAACATCACTGTGGATGTGTAGCTGGATTTTGGATCACGGAAGCCTGGAATGGGGCGGAAATCCTTGTTGTCCTCGACGGAGGCAAAATACTTGAACTCGTAGGAACCGGACTCGTTCATGCCGAGGCGTCCCAAAAGGATGTAGCGACGAGTGCTCGGGTTCTGCCAAGTGACCAGCAATCCGCGGTCATCTGTCTGCTGTGTCCAGCGTGGCTCATGCATCAGTAGCTGAGACATTGACGAAGCCTTTCCAAGTTGGACTGAATGATATTGGTTGCAAGACTAGTTGCAGGTAGTGACATTCTAGAGGAGGCAAGCGCTTCTATGGCTTCGGCTGCTGGAAAGTCATTGATCCGGTTGCGCCAATGTGCTTGGGCCCGGGGTGAGCATTCGGCCAGAAAACTGCAGGCAAAGTCCACCAAACTGACGGTCTTGCCAGATTCAAACCTATGCGCGGTAGCCTGGGTTGCAAAGTCAGGGATCAGGTTTGGTGACTCAAGTAGTCGATCCCGTTTGTCGCCGCGATTGCTGATGCCAAGGCTCGTTGCGTGGTCAAATGATGGCGCGAGGTGCATTTCGCCGGTCTGAGTAGTTTCGACGGCCCAGTTCTGACTGTGCCGGTCTGTGTTCCCGATGAGGGCATCGAATAACAGATAGCCGGAAAACCAATCTGCGGCCGACATCGTCGAATCGTAACCAATGGGACCCTGGATCTGCTCAAGTAGCGCGCGGATCGTGGCGAGGCTGTGTCCGCGTGACTGCTTGTCTCTTGGATCAAAGTCCTTTGTGAACTCAACAAGATAGGAGGCCGCTTCTTCCATCTCATGGATTGGGTCGAGGATCACATTTCGAGAAATGCAACCAGTTGTGCCGGCATACTGCGCCAACTCAACGCGGGCCGCCGGAATGCTTAGCAAATTCGCTATCCGGCTTGTAGCGGCTTCGCAGGAGCCTTCGTCTTGACTACGCTTGGGGCGGTTCGGCTTGTACAGCCAGCGTTGGTTCGTTGATGGCTCCACGAACCAACGCTTGTCTGTCTCGCCCAGCGGCTCATCGTCTCCGCGCAGCCAAGAGCCAAGATCTGTGATGGGGAGTAATGATTGACTCATATTCACATTCTCTCTGGGCAAGCGTCTTCGCGTCCTGGAGACGGCAGGGGCATGAATCGAATTGGTAGCTAGTCCATGCTGAAGTGTGTGAGTGCCCTTTCAACGAGCTTTTCGCGACGGTCACGGATGTGCTGCTCGGTCCATTCCGCTTGGGAGACAACGTCGTCATTAATTGACAGTCCGTTTTTCAGTCCTACAGAACGGTTACCGTTGTCGGTAGACGTGAGTTTTTCAGCAAAAGATTTGTTGCTCAGGGTCGAGTTGAAGCGGGTGATGCTCAGGTTTCCCAGAGTATGGACCAATTCATTTTGCACCCGCTTGGCATGGTCTGCGTCCCCGCCCATGGCTTCGATCCATGTCTTGGGGATGTTTGCCCCTTGAGGGAAGATGTGTTCAACGGACCAGGCGCGCCGGGTCCCGTCTGCCATCGCCCAGAGGTCCACGCGTGTTTCGTCGGTCATGGTCGACTCTGCGAGGGACGCGAGGATGAACCTGGCCATGTCGCGGGCATCCTCGTACAAGTCGCCACGAAGCTTGTCCCGGAAATGGTCATCTGTAGTTGAGAGAGCAACCAGCCGTGTTTGCAGATGTGCGAAGACAGATCCGTTCCAGTCACCGTCCAGATCCCGAGTGATGCCCATGAACGTGCGCTGCAACTCGTACGTCGCGGGCAGTCCAGTCACATTGCGCCGGACAAAGAACGCAACCAATAACCGGCAGATTGCCACGAGTTCATTGAATGACAGTTCCAATCGCTGACGATGCGTCATGAGGTACATCAGGAGCAGGTACGACGTGGACCCTTGTGCCCTGCGAACGCTGGCCAGAGCCTCATCAAATGCCTGCGATCCCGTCCCGGTACCTTGGCCGATCTGGCTGTAGATTTCGGCGGCCGCGGTCAGGTCCTTGACGAGAATTTCGGGACCGTGCTCGATCAACTTCTCAAAAATCTTGATCAAGTTGGACTTGGTGGCCACAGCTTCATTGACCACGGACTCCAACGATGGCTTGAACGCGTTGTAGTACTGGCGGAAGAACCGTTCCTGCTGAACGTAATCGTCTCCCAGCAGATCGATGATCCGCATCCAGTCGGCAAAGACCTCGTCGACTGCCTCCTTGTCGTTGCCGTGAGTGGTCGCAAGCAGCTTGTTCTTGATCAGGTCGATTGGCGTCAGCTGGGCGCCGCGATTGTTCAGCGATTCAAACAAGACATATGCATCGGAGTGCGTTTTCACTTCGATCTTGACCAAAACGGCATCGGACACCAAGTCGACGAAAGTGAAGAGCCGCTCGATGGCATCTGGTTCGGACAATTTGGCGCGGATTGCCAGTTGCTCCTTGAAATACTTGAATGCTTTCATAATCTTGCGGTTTCCGAGGTTGGCGGGCTTTGCCCTATCGGAAATGATGCCGGCTGCAGCCAGGACTGCAGCATAGTCTGCGTTGTTGTTGTTCTGTTTCTGCGGGCTGAGACGAATGAAGTCTTTGGGTGACCTGAGGACAAGTTTCCGTTTGAGATTGAGCAGCTCGGAGGTGGATTCTTCGTCGAGCTCATCCTTACGCTCATTGAGCAGCGCATAAAGCGCGGTCAGCAAGATGGACAGGGTGGTCATCCGCTGCTGGCCGTCAATAAGCTCCAAGGTTGCCACATCCGTGGCATCCTTCTGCTGATTGATGCAAATGATCGAGCCAAGGAAGTAGCCCTTGGGCGAATCCAGGACGTCGTCGAGCAACTGCTCCCAGTGGGTCTTGTTCCACTTGTACTCGCGCTGGTACGGCGGGATGTGGTAGACAATCTTGTTGTCCACTCCAAGGAGAAGTGAAACGGCGCAAGCATTGACGGAATCGATCACTGGTGGAGCTCCTAGAGTTAAAGTTGGCCGCTGAATGCGCGGTGTTGGAGTGACGCGAATAGGGTGTCCAACTGGGCCAGCTGGGTCCGGTGCTGCTCCTTCAAACGTTCGACGCCGGCCACGCGTCTTGCGAAGCTCTGCTGCAGTTCCAGCGGCGGGACTGCGACGTCTAGAGTCCTGCAGTAAGGAACAGAGAGGTGCTTGACGGTCGTACCAGAACCATTCCGTAGGTACTCGCGATGCATATGTTCTCCAGTGAGGTAATGCAATAGAAACTCTGCCGTGGAGATATCGGGGTCTGGGCGGTAGAGCATGGTGCGCTGACCGAGGAAAACTTGCTCGCCGGGCGGAATGATTCCGGCCTCTCCCATTGGAGCTTCCCGAGTCAATACAACGTCACCGTGTGATGGCACTGCACGGCGATTCCACGTCACGAAAGTGTGCTCGTCGACATATCTCACGCTGGTGAGATCTATGGAACGATTCCGAACGTTTGACGTTCGAATCATTTTGTAGGGTGTTGGAGCATCCGCCAGAGGTGCTGTCCGGTTCACACAGTCGACGATGGCGTCGCAAACTTCGCCGATGGGAAGTATCGGCCACCCAGTCTTCTCTGGATCCAAATTTCCGAACATGCTGTTGAACATTGACTGTGTCAGGGCGTCGAGGTGGGCGAGGGCTTCGCGGCGCTGGGTGCGGAGGTGGTCGGCCTTGTCCAGGATGGCCGCGATCCGGCGCTGTTCGGGGAGGGGCGGGAGGGGAATTGTCGATTCTCGGACGATCTTGTCGGAAACAGCAGGGTAGCTCGCACCAGTGGCCTTTGAAATCATGTCGTCAATAAACCGCGGAGACTTCACCCACTGAAAGAGGTAAGTAGGGAGGATCTTTGAGGCGTCAGGACGAAGGACCGTGAAGCCGGTCGAAGCGATGGACCCATCCAGTACCTTGGGGACTACCGCAACGCCATTGAGATTCGGGCGGACGGTAGAAACTAGGACATCGGAAGTCTGGACCACCTGGCGGGCTCGACTCGGGGCCTCTGATGGTTCCAGATTCTTTGTGTCGGAAACCTTTTTTTGCGCCTGATCTACAGATGAGAGGTCGATGTAGGTGAACGCATCAAGAAACTTCTTTTTGGGATCGACGGACGCGGCGCGGGAGGTTACTTCACCGAGTTGAATGAGTTGGTACCCGGTAAGCTCGGCCACCGGCGGGTGATCAACGATTGTCACTTCAACAACTCCCGCAACTCAGCCATGCCGCTGAGGATGGAGGCCTCCAGTTCATTGAGGGCGCCGAGGATTTCTTCGGGAGACTTATGATCCACCTCGTCGTACTCGATTTCCTTGTAGCGGTTGAGGGAGAGATCGTAGTCGTTCGCTTCGATCTCGGAGCGGGGGACGCAGAAGGACTGGTCGGTGCGGGCTCGGGTAAGTTCCGTCGTCGAACGTCCCGTCCAGCGGGTAGCAACGTCCTCAAGATCGGATGTGCCGAGCGGCGTGCGCTTGTCGTCGAGGGAGAAGCCGTCGCTCTTGACGTCGTAGAACCAGACGTTTTCAGTGCCGCCGGCGTTGGTCTTGGTGAAGAACAGGATTGCGGTGGAGACTCCTGCGTAGGGCTTGAAGACGCCGGAGGGGAGTTTCACCACGGCGTCGAGCCTATGGCCGTCGACGATCAGCTTGCGCAGTTCCTTGTGGGCCTTGGTGGAGCCGAACAGCACGCCGTCCGGGACGATCACTGCCGCGCGGCCGCCGGGCTTGAGCAGGCGCAGGAACAGGGCCAGGAACAGCAGCTCCGTCTTCTTGGTCTTGACGATGCTGAGAAGGTCCTTGGCGACGTTGTCGTAATCCAGGCTGCCAGCGAACGGGGGATTGGCGAGGATGAGATCGTATTTCTCTTCCTCTGTTTCGTGGAGGTTGGCCAGGGAATCCCGATAGGTGACCTCGGGATTCTCTACGCCGTGCTGGAGCAGGTTCATGGCGCCAATGCGGAGCATGGTGTTGTCGAAGTCGAAGGCGTGAAACTGTTCGTTGTGGTAGAACTTTGCCGTTTCCGAGTTGGTCAGCAGCGTTTCGTTGTTCTCGCGCAGGTACTCGGAAGCCTGGACAAGGAAGCCGCACGTGCCGGAGGCAGGGTCACAGATTACCTCGAGCGGCTGGGGCCCCTGCATCTGGACCATCAGGTCGATGATATGGCGAGGCGTGCGGAACTGTCCATTGGTGCCTGCCGTGGAGAGCTTGGAGAGCATGTACTCGTAGAGGTCGCCTTTGGTGTCCTTGCCCGACATGTCCATGGCGGAAATGACGTCAACCACGGTGCCGAGTACATTCGCTGTGGGGATGGTGAAGCGGGCGCCTTCAAGATGCTTGGCATAGCTGGAGGCCTCGCCGTTGGACTGCGTGTGCAGGTCCTCGCGCAGGAACGTGAACATGCGGTCAGTGAACAGTTTGAACATCTGGTCCTTGGACAGGTCCTGGAAATTTTTCCAGCGCAGATCACTCCACGGACGGCCCAAATGGTCATTGCCCAACGGGAACGGCAGGTTGTGGGCTTGTTTCCCCGTACGTAGCGTCTGCTTCTCGGCTCGGGTCTGTGCCTCGTCCAGCCGTTTCAAGAAGAGCAGGTACGTGACCTGTTCAATAATCTCGATGGGGTTGGAGATGCCGCCGGTCCAGAACGTGTTCCAAACCTTGTCTACCTGGGACTTAATTTCACCTGTGATCACCAATCGAGTTTAGCGCCGGAAACCTTTCTTGCTGGGCCGGTCGATTCTGCCGCGTGTTTGGTGAGCTACTCCTGTTGTCGAAAATCGCTGGAGCCCTACTGGGCCGGAATGACACGAGTGCTCGTCGACGTCCGGCAGCCAGCGCCCTGTGCTCTCGCTATGCCGAGCTCCGTAGCATCCCCACCGTATCCGGGGACCGACACCAGGCGACGTGACCGAGAGGTAAACCGTCCACTGAGGTGCTGAAAAGGGGGAGTGATTTCTGAAGAAAATTTTGCTGAATTGGGGGAGTAAAGGGGGAGTTGGGCCGTTTTTGGCCTTAGACGACTCTGACCTGCGGAACATAACCGCAGGTCAGAGCCACAATTTGGTGCCCCGGGCGGGAATTGAACCCACGACCAAGAGATTAGAAGGCTCCTGCTCTATCCGCTGAGCTACCGAGGCGTGGCCGCCACAAGCGGCCCCCACTAAATTATCAGGTTTGCGGGCGTATCTCTCCCTCCACAGGCCCACGCCGCCTTGTAGTTGTCCACAAATCAGCCAAGCCCCCTTTTGGAGCCCGTGGCGGGGGAGTTGGCTTGATCCAAGCGAACAACGCCCAAGCAAGGCATAACCGAAAGGAAATCTCATGTCGAACTACTTGACGATCCGGGGCTTTGCCTCGTCACCCGTCGAACTGCATACCAAGGACTCCGGGCTGGTCATTGGCAAGTTCAGGATGGGTTCCAATGACAGGGTCCTGGATCCCTCCACGAACGAATGGGGCGACGGTCCCACCAACTGGTACCGCGTCAACACCTTCCGGACCCTGGCCGGCAACGTCGCCGCCAGCATCAAAAAAGGTGACCGTATCATCGTGACCGGCAAGTTGAAGATCAACACGTACACCAAGCTTGACGGGACCCAGGGCATGTCAGTCGAGATCGACGCCGATTCCGTCGGCGCCGACCTGAAGTTCGGAAGCTGCGCCTACCACCGCAATTCCACCCAGCGCCCCGGCTCCCAGCCACAGCATGGTCAGCAGTCCCCGGACGACTCCGGAGCCACCTCCGAGGCGGGCTTCAACACTGCGGAGGATGGACGGACATCCACCGCGCCCGACCTGGACGCTGAAGGCGGTGAGGTGGATGAGGATGATGACGAGGCCGCAGCCGCCGCACAAAATGCTGACGGCAGCGCCGTGCCGGATGAGAACGGCCGGTATGAAGGGGCGGGAGACAATACTGACGAAGAGGCATATGTGGACAAGGAAACCGGGGAACTCGTCAAGAGCGGCCCACCGTTCTGAGCCACGCCTGCGATGGCGCCCACCCGTCAAGGCGCGTGACACAATGGCGGGGTGACTGCGATGAACCTGACACCCCGCCGGCCGTTCCTTCCTGCCAGGAACCGGCTGCGTGCCACGGCAGCGGCACTGGCGCTTGCTGCCACGCTGGCCGCCACCGGGTGTTCAACGCTCCCGGCCGGTACAAGCGCCGCGCAAAGCCCCTCGCAGGCAGCCAGCCAAGAAGCCAAGGCGAGCAGCACAGCGGGTCCTAAGGAATCAGCTAAAGCCAAGCAACCGGCGTCGGACGCGGCGGCCTTGGCGGCAAGGGTCAAGACCTCCCTGACCGCGCTGGGCAACACCACAAAGTCGCCAAATCGGGGCCAGATGATGCAGGCCATGTTGTCGGCGGGTGCGGTCAAGAACACCGTGGAGGTTTCCATCGACAAGACCCCCACGGGCCTGGCCGTGGACGCCATCCAGTCTGCAGCACGGGTGGCCAAGGAGTGTGTCATTGGCCAGGTGCGCGACGGCAAGGCTGCCGTCACAGTCCTGCCGGTGCTCGCCACCGGCCTCTGCTTTGTTGGCGACCAACACTGACCTCAGCCCTGCCTTGAATGTGAGTTAACCCCCTGCACCCACTAACCTATTGGGTATGGCGGAATTTATTTACACGATGTCCAACGCCCGCAAGGCCGTTGGCGACAAACTCATTCTTGACAACGTAAGCATGTCCTTTTTCCCGGGTGCCAAGATTGGCGTCGTGGGACCCAACGGTGCCGGCAAGTCCACCATCCTGAAGATCATGGCCGGATTGGACACACCCTCCAACGGCGAGGCCCGCCTCAGCGCCGGCTACTCCGTGGGCATCCTGCTCCAGGAACCCCCGCTCAACGAGGAAAAGACCGTCCTGGGCAACGTCCAGGAAGGCGTGGGTGAAATCTACGGCAAGATCCAGCGCTACAACGAGATCTCCGAGGAAATGGCCAGCCCGGACGCGGACTTCGACTCCCTTCTTGAGGAAATGGGCAAGCTGCAGGAAGCAATCGACGCCGCCGACGCCTGGGACATTGACTCCCAGCTGGAGCAGGCCATGGACGCTCTGCAGTGCCCCCCGGGCGACGCCGACGTCACCGTCCTCTCCGGAGGTGAGCGCCGCCGAGTGGCACTGTGCAAGCTGCTCCTGCAGAAGCCGGACCTGCTGCTCCTCGACGAACCCACGAACCACCTGGATGCCGAATCCGTGCTGTGGCTCGAGCAGCACCTGAAGAGCTATGCGGGCGCCGTCCTGGCCGTCACACACGACAGGTACTTCCTGGACCACGTGGCCGAATGGATCGCCGAAGTGGACCGCGGCCACCTGTACCCCTACGAGGGCAACTACTCCACCTACCTGGAGAAGAAGCGCGCCCGACTGGAAGTCCAAGGCAAGAAGGACGCCAAACTTGCCAAGCGCCTCGCCGAGGAACTCGACTGGGTCCGCTCCAACGCCAAGGGCCGCCAGACCAAGTCCAAGGCCCGTCTGGCCCGCTACGAGGAAATGGCCGCCGAGGCCGACCGCACGCGCAAGCTCGACTTCGAGGAAATCCAGATCCCGCCGGGACCGCGCCTGGGCAGCGTGGTGCTGGAAGCTACAAACCTGCAAAAGGGCTTCGGCGACCGCATCCTCATCGACGGGCTCTCCTTCACCCTCCCGCGCAACGGCATCGTCGGCGTCATCGGACCGAACGGCGTTGGCAAGTCCACCCTGTTCAAGACCATCGTGGGCCTGGAACCGCTCGACGGCGGCACCCTCAAGGTGGGCGAGACCGTCAAGATCTCCTACGCCGACCAGAGCCGCGGCGGCATCGACCCGGACAAGACCCTGTGGGAGGTTGTCTCCGACGGCCTCGACTACATCCAGGTCGGCAACGTGGAAATGCCCTCACGCGCCTACGTTGCCGCTTTCGGCTTCAAGGGCCCGGACCAGCAAAAGAAGGCCGGAGTGCTCTCCGGTGGTGAGCGCAACCGCCTGAATCTGGCACTGACGCTCAAGCAGGGCGGCAACTTGCTCCTCCTCGATGAGCCCACCAACGACCTCGACGTGGAAACCCTCAGCAGCCTGGAAAACGCGCTGCTGGAATTCCCCGGCTGCGCCGTTGTGGTTTCCCACGACCGCTGGTTCCTGGACCGGGTGGCCACGCACATCCTGGCCTACGAAGGCACCGACGAAAATCCGGCCAACTGGCACTGGTTCGAAGGCAACTTCGACTCCTACGAGGCCGACAAGGTGGTGCGTCTCGGCGTGGACGCAGCACGTCCACACCGCGTCACGCACCGCCGCCTGACGCGCGACTGATGCGAAACTGATTGAGTGGGGGCCGGTCCTGTGGGGCCGGCCACCAGTCATTTAAGCGGTTGGTTCGGGATACGGGGTCTCGACGGGCTCGACCGCCGGGGTCTCGACGGGCTCGACCGACGGCCTGGCCACGCGGACAGGATGACTTTCAGTCCGCCACCGGTGTGCCCTCGGGCAGCCGGAGCATGCCCTCCTGCGCCACCGAGGCCACCAGTTCGCCTTCGCGGTTGTAGAAGCGGCCGCGGCTCAGGCCGCGCGCGCCGGATGCGCTGGGGGAGTCGGACACATACAGCAGCCAGTCGTCCACGCGGAGCGGACGGTGCCACCACATGGCGTGGTCCAGGCTGGCCACGCTCATGCCGGGCGTGGCCCAGCTGAGGCCGTGCCGGCGCAGCACCGGTTCAAGCAGCGTGTAGTCGCTCGCGTACGCCAGTGCGGCGCGATGCACGCTCTGCTCCTCCGGCATGGGACCCATCGACTTCATCCAGACGGACTGGTGCGCCACATGCCCGCCGGGTGCCTGGAAGTAGATGTTGGGGTCCACATGTCGGATGTCGAAGGGGCGGTCGTACGCCCAGGCCTGGGCGACCGGGTGGTCGATCGCACCCAACAGCTCGGCCGCCGTCGGCAGCGTTTCGGGGTCCGGGATCCCGGCGGGCATGGGTTCCTGGTGCTCGAGGCCGCCGTCGGGCAGCTGGAACGAGGCAATCATGGACAGGATGGGCCTGCCGCCCTGGTAGGCATGGGCGCGACGGGCGGAAAACGAGCGGCCGTCGCGCAGCCGCTCAACGCCGAAGGTGATGGGATCCGCGGCATCGCCCGGGCGCAGGAAATATCCATGCATCGAGTGCACCAGCCGGTTTCCCTCCACGGTCCGCGACGCGGCAATGAGCGACTGTGCCAGCACCTGTCCGCCAAAAAGGCGCGGGCGGACAGAGTCGGGCACGCCCGGGCCCACGAAGATGTCCTCGCCGGTCCGCGCCCCGCCGGCGTCGGAAAGGTCTAGGATATGCAGCAGCTGGTCCATGGGGGCGGCGCGTGGCGGCAGGGCGTTCATACCGAGACTCTATGCGTCATCCGCGTACCCGCACAAATGGCCGCGCCAGCGTAAAAGCCCGCCGGACGCTGCCCGGACGCCGTGATCCATGCCACCTCCGCTTGGTGGCGCCCGGCAGCTTTGACATGATGTGAATATGGCCCAGGCAATCCAAATCCCCCTGCAGGTTCGCTTCGGCGACATCGACGCGTACAACCACGTGAACAATGTTGTCTACCTTCAGTACCTCGAGGACGCCCGGGTGAGGCTGATCCGCACCCCGTTCGCCGAAGACGTGCCGCCGGGCTCGGCCGCAAGCTTCAACGACCTCATCACCGATGACCTGTTCACGCTCGTGGGGCGCAACGAGATCGAATACCTGGCGCCCATCGCCTTCCGCACCGACCCCGTGTTAGTCAACATCTGGGTCACGAACGTCGGCGGCTCCAGCTTCGACTTCGGTTACACCATCACCGACGCCGACACCTCCGTCGTCTTCGCCCAGGCCGCCACCTCCATGGTGCTGGTCTCGCGCGCCACCGGCCGTCCCGTGCGCCTGACCGGGGCCCAGCGCGCCGCCCTCGAAACGTGGCGGGGCGGCCCCGTGCACTTCCGGCGCCGGCCCGCGGAGCTTCCCGCCGGCGTCGAACTTCCCGCAACACCTGCCACCCAAGGAGCGCGCTAAATGCCCACCGCAACCCATGTTGACCAATTCCTCCTGGCCGACGGCGGCACGGTCGCGGACCTGCGCACCTTCGTGACCCGTGCCCGCACCGCGGACGACGGCGCCATCCGCCTTCAGGGGGCCGGTTCCGTCCTCGCGGCGTACGTGTGCGTCATGCGTGCCAAGCTGCTGGGCGAGGGCACCCCGACGATCCTGGGGCTGCGCACCATGGCGCTGGACACGCCGTCGAGCCTGGACGTCACGGTGAGCCTGGCCTCGGTAGCCGACCGCCTGGCGCGCATGGACGCCGACGAGACCGCCCTGCCCGTGCCTCCCATGGCCGTCAACGAGTCGTGGGCGGCGGTCAGTGCACCGCGCGGCGCGTGGGAGGAGGTGGCCGCCGTTGACGCGGAGACGCTGATCAAGGTGGCGAAGGACGGGGTGCAGGAGATCGGGCAGATCATTCCCGTCAATCCCGGTGCGCTCATTGTGAACAACGCACGTGCCGCCGTGTGGGGCCGCCCCATTGCCGGGTTCGACGGCGAATTGCCCGGCGGTGCCGCGTTTGCCGCCTACGCCCTGGGCTTCGTGGCGCCGGGGGAGACCGGTGCCGTGTTCCGGTCCAACCGCTGGCTGCGCCTGAGCACCAGCCGCGGCCACATCCTGGTCCGGCCGAAGGCGGTCCTGTAGCCTTCGGCGGTGCACCTCAGGCGGGTTGTCGCGTGGGTGCGGATTCGGCGGTGCAGCTCAGGCGGGCTGGCGGGTGGCTGGGTCGCTTTTGCTGCACCGCCGATCGGGCCGGCGCCGGCATTCTGCCAATAAGGTCCGCCAGGTCGCCACAGCTGTACTTTCGGCCGCCCGGGCCGGCCGCAACGACCTCCGGGCCGGCGTAGCCAGCAGTGGCGCTACGCGCGGTCGTCCGGGTTGGACGCGGCATTGACCAGCGACGCCGCGGCCCGTTCGAGATAGTCCCAGAGCGTGGCCTCGTGCAGCGGGGAGAGCTCGACGGCGTCCACGCCCTTGCGCATGGCCGCGAGCCACCGGTCGCGGGCCTCGGGCGTGACCGCGAACGGCACGTGGCGCATGCGCAGGCGCGGGTGGCCGCGTTCCTCCAGGTACGTGCGCGGGCCGCCCCAGTACTGTTCCATGAACATCAGCATGCGGCGCTCGGCCGGTGCCAGGTCCTCCTCGTGGTACATGGCCCGCAGCAGCGGATCCGCGGCAATGCCCTGGTAAAAGACGTGGATCATCTTTTCAAAGGTGGCGTGCCCGCCGATCTGGCCGTAGAACGTGTCGGCATAGGCGGATTCGTCCGCGTACGGGTCCGTGGCTGCTGCCGTCCCCTCGTTGCCTGACGCATCTGCCGGGGGCACGGCCGCGGCTGTTTCCGACGGTGATACGCCGGGTGCAGCTGCCGTAGTCGGGGCGGGCCAGGCGCTGGGTGCGTTGACGGAGGGCAGCGGCCGGCCGACTCCCGTGGGAATGGGCAGGAGGGTGGACAACGACTCGCCAAAGCGCGACGGCACGGGGATCCCGGCTCCCAGCTTCGGGCCGGCGGCAACTCCGGGCTTCGCCGGAACTCCGGGCATGGCCGCTCCGCCGGACGTGGGCGCAGCACGGCGGGCAGCTGAATCGGCACCGCCCTCGGCGGCGTCGTTGGCCCGCGGGCCGTCGGCGAAGGGGGACAGCTGGTTGTGTTCGGCGGTCATGGCTGTGTCTTGCTCTCTACTCTGCGGATTCGTGTGGCTCGGTGGTGCGGGGCGTGGCAGGTCCGGACGATGCCGGCGTCCGCGGGCGCTGGCCGGCCTGCGCGTCCGTGTCCACGGAGGCTGGGCCCGCCGCAGGTGCGGCGTGCGAAGTGGCAGGCGGAGTGTCCGCTGGACCACCCGGTGCACCGGCGGCCGCCGGAGGGCCACCCGGCGCGCCGGCAGCCGCACCACCCGAAGTGGCGGCCGGAGCTGCGGGCGCCGTGCCCTGCGCCGTGTCCGGGTCCTCGGACGGGACGTAGCTGCCCTTGGTGCGGTTGCCCAGCCGGAGGATTTCGCCGTTGCGCAGGTACCAGAGCGTGCCGTCCTCGCCCAGCACCCTGGTGATGCGCAGGCCCACGTACTGGACTTCGCCGATGACCTCGCTGGTCTGGATGACGTCGCCGATCCCGTACTGGTCCTCAAGGGTGATGAAGATGCCGGCGAGGAAGTCGCGGATCAGCTGCTGGCTGCCAAAGCCGATGGCGATGCCCACCACGCCGACGCTGGCCAGCAGCGGCCCGATGTCCACATGGAAGGCCAGCAGCACGTAGAACACGGCAATGACCACCACAATGACCGTCAGGAGCGAGTTCAGCAGCGTGCCGATGGTGCTGGCACGCTGGATGCGCCGTTCGTTGTCCAGGGCGCGGAGCACGGGGTCCAGGTTGCGGAAGACGGGCTTCACCCAGCCGAAGCTGCGTTGGTGGAGCGTGCCCTTCCTGACGTGAGTGACGACGGACTTGATCAAGTAGTGCAGCACCAGCCACGCGACCAGTGCTATGGCAACGGCGATGCCTGCGTGGATCAGGTTTTCCAGGAAGGAGTTGCCGGCAGCTTCAAGGGTGTTCAGGGGCAAGGGGTAATCACCTGGCATCTTCGGGGGTGGGAATCGGGCTCGCTTCCAGCCTAGCGCCGAAGGCTGGCAGTTTCCTCCCCGCAGGGTCAGTCCTGCGTGGGTGCGGCCAGGGCGGGGTCGTGGTGGACGGGGAAGTTCACGCTGCGGGCAATGAAGCACTTCCGGTTTGCCTCGGCATGCAGGGAAAGCGCCAGTTCCGCCGTGGCCGGGTCGGCCACGGCAATCCTCGGATGCAGCGTCACGGAGGAGAACTGGCCGCTGCCGTCCGGGTTCAGCACCATGGTGCCGGTGGCGGTGTCCTCGTACTTGGTGATGACCACCCCGTTCAGGACGGCCACGTGCAGGTAGGAGAGCATGTGGCACTGGGACAGGGCGGTGACCAGCAGCAGCTCCGGGTTCCATCGTTCCCGGTCACCGTGGAAGGTCCTGTCCGCGGAGCCGAGAAGGGTGGGCAGGCCTACGGCCGTGACACTGTGGTCACGGCCGTAGCTCCTGTAGCCGGACGTCCCGGCTCCCCGGTTGCCCGTCCAAAAAACATTGATTGCGTAGTGATGCTCGTTTAGCGCCATACCTCAGCATAGAGCGGCGGGCTCAGTTGCACGCCCTGCAGCGCTGCTGCGTAGCCGGATGCGTAGCCTTCCGCGGTGGGGTGGAACGCCAGGGGCAGCGACACAAACGGCGAAACCAGCCAGCTGTCCGGGCTGGGGAAGCCGTGGCCGTCAAAAAGCCCGGCCACCGGCACGAAGCCTGCCCCGCTGCGCTGGACCGACTGTGCCAGCACGGCGTTGAGCTGGTCCACGGCCGCATTGACGGCAACCGCAGCGGCAACCTCCGCAGGCGGGTAGCCCAGTGCAGCCATGTTGGCCGGCTCCAGCAGGTGCGGATAGCCCATGAAAAGCACCTGGGCCTGCGGCACCTGCGCACGGATGGTCTGCGTCAGTGCCGACACCTGCCCCGGCAGCAGGGCGAGTTTGGCCTGCGCCCCGGCGATGGCCCCCTGGCATGTCTCGGGGGTTCCGAGCAGGCAGGCCGCGGCGACCTGGCCGGCCCCCACGTCATTGGCACCGACGGTCAGCGTGACCAGCCGGGTGGTCGGCGGGACCAGCGGCACCTGCAGGGCGGACACCTGGCTGATCGTGGCGCCGTAGCAGGCCAGGTTTGTCATGGACAGGCCGTTGGCGGCGGCAAAGTCGCTGCCATAGCCGTTGGGGCTTTGCAGGCAGGGACCGGCTTCCATGCCGCCGCCCGAGCCGGCCGAGTAGGAATCGCCGAGCACCGTGTACGTGCCGCCGGGCGGCGTTGCCGCCAACGCAGGAATGCCGGCGAACCCCAGGATGAGTCCGCCGGCAACCATTGCCGCTGCGGCTGTGCGCGCGGCCATTCTCTTCAGTGGGTGAGCTCTCATGACCCGACGCTATCCCCACAGCGCGCCGGGGCATAGAGTGGCGGGTACTTGTCTTTGCGGCGCCGGGCACCCTGCCGGCGCCGCAAGGACGACGACGGGCTACTGGTCCGCGGCCTGCGCCTTCAGCGCCCGCACCACGCCGTCGCGGCTTTCCACCACAAGGCGCCGCAGGGCCGGTGCCTCGGAGCCCAGTTCGGCCAGGAAGGCGTCCGTGGCGTCCACCGTGGACTGTGCCACGAGCTGCGAGGGATACAGCCCCGTGATGATCGTCGAGGCGGTCTCATACGACTTCTCCGCCCACACGCCCCGGATCGCGGCAAAGTACTTCGCCACGTACGGCTCCAGCAGTGCGGTGTCCCACACGCGCCCGAAGCCCGTGACGGCCGCGCGCTGCACGGCGTTGGCCCCTTCCCCACGCACGACGACGGCCTCCCACGTCCCGGCCTTGCCTTCCGGCGTCGGTATGGCCGCATGGGCCGTGGCCGCAGCTAGCTGGCCGTTTTGGGTGTTGTCGCGTTCCAGCTCGGCATCGATGTTGCCCTGCGCGGCCCGCGCGCCGGCCACCAGGGACGTCAGCAGCTCCCAGCGCAGGTCCGTGTCAATCGCCAGCCCGTCCAGCGTTTCGGTCCCCTTAAGCAGTTCCTGCACGTTGTCCAGCTGCACGTCGCTTTGTGCGTGCAGCGCGAACGCCTTCACGAACTGCAGCTGGGCGTCGGAACCGGCCGCGGCGCCGCGGGCCAGCTCCCACAGCGCGTCGGCGGCATCAAGGGCCGTTTCCCGCTGGTGGTCCGGAGCCACGTAAAAGTGCAGGGCGGTGGCCAGCTGGCGCAGCAGCACCGTGATGACGGTGGAGTCGGTCTCGTGGCCGATGTTGGCCAGCACCAGCTGGACATACTCGCGGGCGGGGGTTTCGCCGTCGCGGGCGGCATCCCAGGCGGAGGCGGAGACCAGGGTGCGCGGCAGCGAGGCCTTGAAGTCCTTTAGGTGCGCCTTGGCCGTGGCCAGCGAAACGTCGTCGAGGCGGATCTTGGCGTAGGCGAGGTCGTCGTCGTTGAGCAGCACCAGGTCGGGGCGCTGCAGCCCCACCACCTGCGGAACGGCGGTGGACGCGCCGTCCACATCCAGCTCCACGCGCTGCGTGCGCACCAGCTTGCCGGCGTCCTCCCCGGCGGTGGCCAGGTTGTAAAAGCCCACGGCCGCGCGGTGGGGGCGCAGCACGGGGTGCCCGGCCACGGCGGACTGGAGGATCGCGAACGAGGTGATGGCGCCGTCGTCGTCCACCTCAATGGCCGGCTTGAAGGTGTTCACGCCGGCCGTTTCCAGCCATTTTTCCGTCCAGGCCGAGAGGTCGCGGCCGCTGGCGGCCTCCAGTTCAACCATGAGGTCCGGCAGCTCCGTGTTGGACCAGGCGTGCTTGCCGAAGTAGGCGCGCACGCCGGCCATGAACTGCTCCTGGCCCACCCAGGCCACGAGCTGGCGCAGCACCGACGCGCCCTTGGCGTAGGTGATGCCGTCAAAGTTGACCAGCACGTCCTCAAGGTCCTTGATCTCGGCCTTGATGGGGTGCGTGGACGGCAGCTGGTCCTGGCGGTAGGCCCAGCTCTTTTCCAGCGAGGAGAACGTGGTCCAGGAATCCACGTACCGGGTGTTTTCCGCCGCGGCCAGGGTGGACATGAACTCGGCAAAGGACTCGTTGAGCCACAGGTCGTTCCACCAGCGCATGGTCACGAGGTCGCCGAACCACATGTGCGCGAGCTCGTGCAGGATGGTGATGGCGCGGCGCTCCACCATGGCGTCGGTGACCTTGGAGCGGAACACGTAGCTTTCCAGGAACGTCACGGCGCCGGCGTTTTCCATGGCGCCGGCGTTGAATTCGGGGACGAACAGCTGGTCGTACTTGGGGAACGGGTACGGGGTGCCGAACTGCTTTTCAAAGAACTCAAAGCCCTGGCGGGTTAGTTCAAACACGGCGTCCGCGTCAAGGAACTCCATGAGGGACTTCCGCGCAAACACGCCCAGCGGGATCACGCGGCCGTCGGAGCTGGTCAGCTCGCTGCGCACGGATTTGTACGGGCCGGCGATCAGCGCCGTGATGTAGCTGGACATCTTCAGCGTGGGCGCAAAGTGCCACACGGCCTTGCCCTCGCCCGCGGATTCCGGCACCGGGGTGGGGGAGTTGGAGATGACGTCCCAGTGGGCCGGGGCGGTGATGTGGAAGGTGAACTGCGCCTTCTGGTCGGGCTGTTCAAACACGGCAAACATGCGCCGGCTGTCCGGGACCTCGAACTGCGTGTACAGGTACACCTCGTTGTCCACCGGGTCCACAAAGCGGTGCAGCCCTTCGCCGGTGTTCATGAACAGCGCGTCCGCCTCGACGGTGAGCACGTTCTCCGCAGCGAGGCGGGGCAGCTGGATGCGCACGCCGTCGGACACTTCCGCCGGGTCCAGGTCGACGCCGTTCAGGGTCACCTTGTGCACCGTCTCAGTCACCGCGTCAATGAACGACGACGAACCCTCCTTCGCGCTGAACCTCACCGTGGTGGTGGACGGAAAGGTGGTGGCGGACTGTGTCAGGTCAAGGGTGACGTCATAGTCCTTGACCGTCAGTGTTGCGGTGCGCTCGATCGCTTCGGCGCGGGTCAGGTTCAAGCCAGGCAAGGTAATGCCTTTCGTTCGGTGTCGGGTGGACGGTGGTGCACGCCCGCCGCTGGTCTCCAGCGGGGGCGTCCGGGTCATGCGGCGGGGCCGGCCGGCTCAATGCCCCGGCGGGTTCAGCCCAGTCTTTCACTTAAGTCCGCCGGGTGTGAGCGGCGGCACGCCCCAGCCCCTCAAAATTGCCCCCGCCCCGGCCTGCTCCGGGACGGTGCCGCGGCGGTACGCTGAAAATAATCGATTCACGTCAGACACAAGGAAGTGTTGACCATGGCCATCGCGCATGAAGAAGAGCGTGGAACATTCGAATCGGCGGACGGCGGCCTCAAGCGGAGCCTGTCCCTGACACAGTTGCTGTTGCTGGGCGTGAGCGCCCAAATCGGATCCGGCTGGCTGTTCGGCGTGCTGGCGGCGGCCGGGGTGGCGGGCCCCGCGGCCATCCTGTCCTGGATCATCGCCTCAGTCCTGGTCTTCCTGATCGCCCTGACGTACCTGGAGCTGGGGGCCATGCTGCCGAGGTCCGGGGCCATTGTCCGTTACACCTTCCTCAGCCATGGCGCCTTTTCCGGGTGGATCATCGGCTGGGCCTACTGGCTCTCGGTGGTGTCCATCCCGCCCATCGAGGCCGAGGCCACCCTGACGTATCTGGGCGGGCGCTTTCCCGAAACGCACTTTTTGACCACCGTCGGCGGTGTGAAGCTGCTGAGCTGGCCCACGGGGATTGTCAGCGGCTTCATCCTGATGCTCCTCTTTTTCATCCTGAATTTTTTTGGCGCCCGTTTCCTGGCCGAATCCAACCGCTGGGTCACCCTGTGGAAGATCGCGCTGCCGACCCTGACGTTCATCTTCCTGTTCTTCATCCTCAACGGCAGCAATTTCACCTCCTACGGCGGATTCGCACCCCAGGGCGTGCCGCCGATCTTCCATGCCATTGCCACAACCGGCATCATTTTCTCCCTCCTGGGTTTCCGGCAGGCATTGGACTACGGCGGGGAATCGCGCAACCCGCAACGGGACGTGCCGCTGGCCACCATCGGGTCCATTGTGATCCCGGCCGTCATCTACACCTTGTTGCAGGTGGCCTTCATTGGCGCCATCAACTGGCAGGACATGGGCCTGAAGGGCGGCCAGTGGGACAAGCTCGTCAGCGGCGGCTGGGCCGACGGCCCGCTGTTCCACGCACTGGACTCCGCCAACATTGCCGCCCTGGCGGCGCTGGGCACCTTCTTGCTCATTGACGCCGCGATCTCACCCCTCGCCACCGGGTGGGTGTACCTGGGCACGGGGGCCCGCACCGGCTACGGACTGGGCGTGCACCGGAACGTGCCGCGCACCTTCACCGCCAGCAACCGCTACGGCATACCGTGGCTGGCCCTGGTGGTCTCGGCCGTGGTGGGCTGCGTGTTCTTCGTCCCGGCCCCGAGCTGGTACCAACTGGTCGGATTCATCAGCAGCGCCGCCGTGCTGACCTACATCATGGGCGGCGTGGGCCTGCCTGTGCTGCGCAAAACGGCCGGTGCCCTGGAGCGGCCGTTCCGGCTTCGGGGATTCAGGTTTTGGTCCCCGGTCTCCTTCCTGGCTGCCGTGTTGATCCTGTACTGGAGCGGGTTTGCGACGCTGACGAATGTCTTCACCGCCACCTTCATCGGCCTGCCCTTCTTCACGGCCTACTACGCCTGGAAGGCCGGCTGGATGCACGCGGTGGCCAGCACCGTCGTCAGCGTCGTGTTCTTTGTCCTGTGGATCTGGACGGCAGCCGCCAGCGGCTGGGTCCTGACGGGGAGCGGCGGGGCCCGTCCCGGCGCCTGGCCCTTCGTCACCTACTACGTGGTGTTCTGCGTCCTGGTGGTCGCCTTTTGCACCGCCGTGTGGGTCTTCAGCAATGCGGAGGGCCGCCAGCACGTCAACGCCACGTGGTGGCTGGTCTGGCTGCTGCTGGCCTCCCTGCTGGTTGGCTACCTTGGCGTGTACGGACCCCTGGCCACCCCGGTGCTCCAGTTCCCCTGGGGCATGGTCACCGAACTTCTTGTCGGCATCGTGACCTACCTCTGGGCCGTCCGCTCAGGATTTGAAACGGCTGAAATCAAGGACATCGTGGCCGGCGCCGCGGGCCGTGGCCCGCGGTCCGGCACCGCCGCCGGCGCGGGGGCCTGAAACCGCCGGGCCGGCCGGCCCGCCACCGACGTAAAGACCAACGTGTGAATAAAGTAGGGACCATGGACGCCCCCGCATCGGAGAACAGCAACGACCGGCACATTGACGCCCGGGCGCTGCGCTTCGCCATGATCTTCCCGGTGCTGCTGTGCCTGGGCCTGGTGGGCGGCGGCCTGCTGGTGGCCGGCAGGCTTCCCGCAGGGGCGGTGCTGCCCACCGGCGGCGGTGCCCTGCCGCTGCCCGCATTCCTGGCCGTGGCCGTGGCCGTGACGCTGGGCCTGGGCGCAGGCATCGGCTTTTTCGGTGCGCGGACCACGCTGCCGCGCAACCTGCGCCGGATCCTGCTGGGCACCGCCATGGCACTGCAGCTGGCCTCCACCACCGTTTTTTCCGCCGCGCTCCTGGGCCAGTCCGGGCTGGGCGGTGCGGCCCCCGTGCGGTTGGACGGCTACGTGGTCATGATGGGCTGCGGGCTCGCCGCCGCCATGGGGGTGGTCCTGGCCCTGACGTTCAAGCCCGACGAACAGTGGACCGGGGCCGACGACGAGGCGCTCGCGGAACTGCTGGAAATCGAGGCGGACCCCACGGTGGCCAACGACCGCCTGTTCTACGCCATCCACCCGCGCAGCTCCGTGGTCATCATGATCCTGCTGGCCGGGATCCTGCCCGGGGGCGTCCTGACAGTGGTCAGTCCCTGGCTCCTGCTGGCCCTGGCCCTGGCCGCCGGGCTGGTCGTGGCCCTGCTCAGCGCCACCGTCCATGTGGACAGGCAGCGGCTCGTGGTCAAGCTCGCCGGGGTGGTGCCGGTCATCGCCATGGCCTGCACCGACGTCGAAGCGGCCGTGTCACTGGACATCAAGGCGCGGGACTACGGCGGCTGGGGCCTGCGCAAGCACAGCGGCAGTGAAAGCTTCCTGGCGTTCTCGGGGGCCGCCGTCGTCCTGCGGGACGTCAGGGGCAGGGTGGTCCTCGGCGCCCCCAACCTGGACACGGCCGACGACCTTGCCGCGATCCTCAACCGGCGTGCGGGCAAGCGGCCCGGTCAACACTGAGGCGGCGGTTTCGGTAGGCTGGAGGCAACTGCACCCCTCAAGCCTGAAGGACCACCCATGCGCGTTCACATCGCAACCGACCACGCCGGCATGGAGCTCAGCTCCCACCTCATCACCGCACTGGCCGCCAAGGGCTACGAGATGGTGGACCACGGCCCCGCAGCCTACGACCCCGAGGACGACTACCCTTCGTTCTGCATCAACGCCGCGCTCGCGGTCGTGGCCGACCAGGCGGCCGGCGTGGACGCGCTGGGGATTGTGCTCGGCGGCTCCGGCAACGGCGAGCAGATCGCCGCGAACAAGGTCAAGGGCGTGCGCGCAGCACTCGTCTGGAACCTGGACACCGCCAAGCTGGCCCGCGAACACAACGACGCCAACGTGGTGGCCGTGGGCGGGCGCCAGCACAGCGTTGAGGAGGCCACCGGGCTGATCGAGGCGTTCCTGGCCGAACCGTTCAGCAACGCCGAACGCCACGTGCGCCGCATCGGCAAAATCGCCGCGTACGAGGCCACCGGCGAAGTTTCCGCCTGACCCTGCCCGTACTGTTACGCCTGATTTGAAGGGAGCCCGGTGTGGGCAGGCCGCTGAAGCCGGGGAACCGGCAGCCGGTGTTTGACCGCCGCACACCGGTCCCGGGCGGGGCGCCGGAGCACGGAGGCCCCCGTGCCTGAGGGGCATTCTGTCCACCGGCTGGCCCGGCAGTTCAACGACGTCTTTGGCGGCGCCCTGCTGGCCGTCTCCAGCCCGCAGGGGAAGTTCACCGCGGGCGCCGCGCGCGTGGACGGGCAGGTGTTGGAACTGGCCGAGGCCCATGGCAAGCAGTTGTTCATGTTCTTCCGGCACGAGCTCGTCATGCGCGTCCACCTGGGCCTCTACGGCGCCTGGGACTTTGGCGGCGATGCAACGTTTGCCGGTGCGTCCAGCATTGGCGCACCGCGGCGGATTGGCGAGCAGGAGCTTGCCCCGGACGACGGCGGCACGCCCTACAGCGGGCCGCCGGAACCCAAGGGCGCCGTCCGGGCGCGGCTGGTGTCGGCCCACGGTTGGGCGGATCTCCGCGGCCCGGCAGCCTGCGAGGTGCTGACTGTGGCCGGTGCCGCCACGGTGCGCGCCAAGCTGGGGCCGGACCCGCTGCTCAACCGGCCCGGCGACCGTGCGGAGTTCGTGCGGCGCCTGTGCCAGAGTGCCACCCCCATTGCCCTGCAGCTGATGAAGCAGGAGGTGCTGGCCGGCGTGGGAAACGTGTACCGGGCCGAGGTCCTGTTCCGGCGCGGCCTGGACCCCCGGCTGCCAGGCACCTCGCTGGGTGCCGGTGAGGCCGGGGAGCTGTGGGACGACATTGCGCTGGTGATGGCCGACGGCGTCAGCGACGGCCGTATCATCACCACAGAACTGGCCGACCGGCCCTCGGGACGTGGCGCCGGGGCGGGCCACGCACTGGGTGGGGGAGACGGGCAGGGTGACGTCCCGGCGTCGACCATCAACAAGGACGTGCCGGTGGCCGACGCCCACTACGTCTACAAGCGCAACGGGCTGCCGTGCCGGCACTGCGGCACCGCGGTGGCCATGGCGGAGCTGGGCGGGCGCAAGCTGTACTGGTGCCCGGGGTGCCAAGGGGGTTAAAAGCGTAAACCCCGGATCTTGACTGGCTCGATCAGCGGGGCGTCTGGATCAGGGGTTTGGTGGAGGGGGCGACGGGAATCGAACCCGCGTAATCAGTTTGGAAGACTGAGGCTTTACCATTAAGCTACGCCCCCGAAAAGTTCGCCTTTCGGCTGAACAACTCCTCGATACTAGCAATGCACCCGGCGGGCCGCAAATCCGTCACGGCCAGCCGGGCGTGGCGGCGGGGCCGGGCAGATTGTGCATCCGCCAAGGTTTGCCCGTAGACTGTTGCGGGCACTACGGGGCGTAGCGTAGTGGCTAGCGCGCCTGCTTTGGGAGCAGGAGACCGCAGGTTCGAGTCCTGTCGCCCCGACTCAGCATTATCCGGTTCACGTTTGGTCAGTGACTGCCCATGTGCTGGTGCCTAACATCCACCAACAGACCATCAGGAGTACCACGCTGTGAAGAGCGCTGTCGAAAACCTCACGCCCACCAGGGTAAAGCTCAATGTCGAGGTTTCCTTTGAGGAATTGAAGCCGAACATTGCCGAGGCTTATAAGACGATTGCCACACAGGTCCAGGTGCCTGGCTTCCGCAAGGGCAAGGTCCCCAACAAGCTGATCGACCAGCGCGTGGGCCGCGGCTACGTCCTGGAAACCGCCATCAACGAGGGCCTCAACGGCTGGTACCAGAACGCGGTCATCGAAACCGGCATCAGCCCGCTCAGCCGCCCCGAGGTTGAGATCACCGAGGTCCCGGACCCCACCGCCACCGACGGCGAACTGAAGTTCCACGTCGAGATCGACATCCGCCCCGAGATCGAGCTGCCCGACTACGAGGGCATCGAGGTTGAGGTTGAGGCGCTCGAGGCCACCGACGAGGACACCGATAAGGCCCTGGACGACCTCCGCGGCCGCTTCGGCACGCTCAAGGCTGCCGACCGCCCCGCCGCCGACGGCGACTTCGTCACCATCAACATCGCCGCCAAAATCGACGGCAAGGAGGTCGACTCCGCAGCCGACCTGTCCTACCAGATCGGTGCCGGCAACATGCTTGAGGGCCTGGACGAGGCCGCGACCGGCCTCTCCGCCGGCGAGGAAGCCATCTTCGAGAGCAAGCTGGCCGGCGGCGAGCACGCCGGCGAAGACGCCCAGGTCACCGTGAAGGTCACCGCCGTCAAGGTTCGCGAACTGCCCGAAGCCAATGACGACTTTGCCCAGCTGGCCTCCGAGTTCGACACCATTGCCGAACTGCGCGAGGACCTGGCCAAGCAGGCCGCCGACGCCAAGACGGTTGAGCAGGGCGTCGAGGCCCGCGACAAGGTCCTGGACAAGCTCGTCGAGCTCATCGAGGTCCCCGTCCCCGAGTCCGTCGTGGCAGAGCAGCTCGAGCAGCACTTCAAGCCGGAGAACTCACACGGTGAAGGCCACGACTCCGAGGAACACCGCGCCGAGGTCAAGGAAAACACCGAGCGTGCGTTCCGCAACGAGATTATCCTCGACGCTGTCGCGGAGAAGGAAGAAATCGGTGTCAGCCAGGCCGAGCTGATCGACTACATCGTCTCCTCCGCCAGCCAGTACGGCATGGACCCGAACCAGTTCGCGCAGATGCTCGACTCCTCCGGCCAGGTCAACATGATCGTCGGCGAAGTCCGCCGCCGCAAGGCCCTCGCCGCGGTGCTGGCCAAGGCCTCCGTGAAGGACACCAAGGGCGACGCCGTGGACCTCACCGACTTTGTCTCCGTCTCCTCCGACGAGGACGAGACCGCCGGGGACGCCTCTGACGAGGTCATCGAGCCGACCGCCGTGACCGACCCGGGCGAAGTCCGCATCTAATTGCCCTACGCCTTGGGCGTGAAGCCCTACGCCTTGGGCATGGCCAGGCCGTTGCCGGTTCCCTTCACGGGAACCGGCAACGGTTTTTTCATGCCCCGCGCCGGGCGTGCGCCGCGATTTTCACCGGCAGCCCGCAAACCGTGCGCCGTCAGCGAACAGCACGCTTTTGCGAAACAAAACACGGCCGAAAAAGGCTACTGTCCAAGTAGTGAAGATTAGTGATGGCCCGCGTTGGGCCGGTCGTGGCGGTACCTGCCGGCACGGTCACGGACCAGCGGACCGCACGAAGGAGAGGTAAGTCCACGATGGCACAGCAAACCACACCGACCATGGCCGGCCCGGATTCGTCAGGCCCGGACCAGTACATCTACAACCGCCTGCTCAAGGAACGCATCATCTGGCTCGGCTCGGAAGTGCGCGACGACAACGCCAACCTGATCTGCTCACAGCTCCTGCTGCTCTCCGCCGAGGACCCGGAAAAGGACATCTTCCTGTACATCAACTCGCCCGGCGGCTCCGTCACGGCAGGCATGGCCATCTACGACACCATGGAGTTCATCCCGAACGACGTCGTGACCGTCGCCACCGGGCTGGCCGCTTCCATGGGCCAGTTCCTCCTCTCCTCCGGCACCAAGGGCAAGCGCTATGCGACGCCCAACGCACGCATCCTCATGCACCAGCCCTCCGGCGGCATCGGGGGAACGGCGTCGGACATCAAGATCCAGGCCGAACTGATCCTGCACATGAAAAAGGTCATGGCTGAACTGACCGCCGAACAGACCGGGCAGACCGTGGAGAAGATCCTTACGGACAACGACCGCGACAAGTGGTTCACGGCCGAGGAAGCGCTTGAATACGGCTTCTTTGACAAGATCAGCCGGCACGCGGGCACGGTGTCCGGCGGCGGCGGAACCAGCGCGAACTAACCGGCCAAAGAACAATTTCCAGGAGCACAGCAGACATGACTTACAACTTTGGCGGTTCGGCCTTTGGCAGCACTGCCGGCAATCTTCCCACCAGCCGCTACGTCCTCCCGCAGTTCGAGGAGCGCACGCCCTACGGCTTCAAGCGCCAGGACCCGTACACCAAGCTGTTTGAGGACCGCATCATCTTCCTGGGCGTCCAGGTCGACGACGCCTCCGCCGACGACGTCATGGCGCAGCTGCTGGTGCTCGAGGCCGACGACACCGACCGCGACATCACGCTGTACATCAACTCGCCCGGCGGATCGTTCACGGCCATGACGGCCATCTACGACACCATGCAGTTCATCCGCCCCGAAATCCAGACCGTCTGCCTGGGCCAGGCCGCCTCCGCAGCGGCCGTGCTGCTGGCAGCAGGCACCCCCGGAAAGCGCCTGGCACTGCCCAACGCGCGCGTGCTGATCCACCAGCCGGCCCTGTCCGGCGGCCAGGGCGGCCAGGCCTCGGACCTGGAAATCCAGGCCAACGAGGTCATGCGCATGCGCGAATGGCTGGAAAACACGCTGTCGGCACACTCGGGCCGCACGCCCGCTCAGGTCAGCAACGACATTGAGCGCGACAACATCCTCACCGCCGCCGAGGCCAAGGACTACGGCCTGATCGACGAAGTGCTTGAACCCCGCAAGATCAAGCCGGCGGCCATCGCCCGCTGATCCGCCACGCGCGGGCGGGGCAAAAACCGCCCCGCCCCGCGCGTACCTTCCACCCTTTGTCGGAGCCTTGCCCTAGAGTGGAACCATACGCAAGGCAGGGCGGCCCAGGCTGCCGGAATCGCAACAACCAATGGCAGCGGCGCACGCCGGCTGCCATTCGCGGAAGGACGCACACATGGCCAGGATGGGCGAAAGCACTGATCTGCTGAAGTGTTCCTTCTGCGGCAAAAGCCAAAAGCAGGTCCGCAAGCTCATTGCGGGCCCGGGCGTGTACATTTGTGACGAATGCATCGAGCTGTGCAATGAGATCATTGACGAGGAACTGGCCGAGGTGGCCGAACTCGACGCGTTCGAGCTGCCCAAGCCGCGGGAGATCTTTGACTTCCTGCAGGAGTACGTCATTGGCCAGGAACCGGCCAAGCGCTCCCTGTCCGTGGCCGTGTACAACCACTACAAGCGCATCCAGTCCGGCCATGCGGTCAAGTCCAACACGCTGGCCGGCACCGTCCACGACGAAGTGGAAATTGCCAAGTCCAACATCCTGTTGGTGGGACCCACCGGCTGCGGCAAGACCTACCTGGCCCAGACCCTGGCCCGCCGTCTCAACGTCCCCTTCGCCGTGGCGGATGCCACGGCCCTGACCGAGGCAGGCTACGTCGGTGAGGATGTGGAAAACATCCTCCTCAAGCTCATCCAGGCCGCCGACTTCGACGTCAAGAAGGCCGAACAGGGCATCATCTACATTGACGAGATCGACAAGATCTCGCGCAAGTCCGAGAACCCCTCCATCACCCGTGACGTCTCCGGCGAGGGTGTGCAGCAGGCGCTGCTGAAAATCCTGGAGGGCACCGTGGCCTCCGTGCCGCCGCAGGGCGGACGCAAGCACCCGCACCAGGAATTCATCCAGATCGACACCACCAACGTGCTGTTCATCGTCGCCGGCGCCTTTGCCGGGCTCGAGGACATCATCGGTGCGCGGGCCGGCAAGAAGGGCATCGGCTTTGGCGCCCCGCTCAGCGCCCTCAAGCAGTCCGAGGCCAGCTACGCCGACGTCATGCCCGAGGACCTGCTCAAGTTCGGGCTCATCCCCGAATTCATCGGCCGGCTGCCCGTCATCACCACCGTGACCCAGCTGGACCGCAGCGCGCTGATCCAGATCCTCACCGAGCCCAAGAACGCCCTCATCAAGCAGTACCAAAAGATGTTCACGCTCGACGGCGTTGACCTCGAGTTTGAGGACGACGCCCTCGCCGCCATTGCCGACCAGGCCCTGGCCCGGGGGACCGGTGCCCGCGGGCTGCGCGCCATCCTCGAGGAAGTGCTGCAGCCGGTCATGTTCGACCTCCCCAGCCGCGAGGACATCTCCACCGCCGTCATTACCGCCGACGTGGTCAACAAACTGGCGGAGCCGAACCTGATCCCGCACGATGTTGTTGCCAAGCGCAGGAACAAGTCCGCCTGATCGGCTGTTATGCCTTACAGGCGTGTAAGCCGCCCACCTTTGTGAGCCGATCTGAGGAGACCACCTTGTCTGAAACTGCCGCTGCCGAAAAGGCCGATTTTTGGTTTGACCCCGCCTGCCCCTATGCCTGGGCCACGTCCAGGTGGATCGGCGAGGTGGAGAAGGTCCGCAATATCACCGTTGACTGGCATGTCATGAGCCTGGCGGTCCTCAACGAAGGCCGCGACGAACTGCCCGCCGACTACCGGGCGTTCCTGGCGACGGCCTGGGGCCCCGTCCGGGTCATCATCGCCGCCGCACAGGAGCACGGCAGCGAAGTCATCAAGCCGCTCTATGACGCCATGGGAACCCACATCCACTACAACGGCGACAAGGACATTGACAATGTCATCGCCAAGTCCCTCGCCGAGGTCGGGCTGCCGGCGGGGCTGGCCGCCGCCGCCACCTCCACCGAATACGACGACGCCCTGCGCGCCAGCCACGAGGAAGGCATCAGCCAGGTGGGACAGGAGGTGGGCACGCCCATCGTCGCATTCAACGGGACGGCGTTCTTTGGCCCGGTCATCACCCGCATTCCGCGCGGCGAAGAGGCCGGGAAGCTGTGGGATGCCACCACCACCCTGGCCGGCTTCCCGTACTTCTTCGAGATCAAGCGCACCCGCACGGAAAGCCCGCAGTTCGGGTAGTTTCCCGGGGCACGGGGCGGGGCGCATACTTTTCTTACCCAATCCTTCGGGAGAGGGGATGGACGCCAGAAATTCAACGACAGAACCGAAAAGAAAATTGAGCACCACCTCACGGCGGAGGCTCGTTAATTGAAGGAACTGGAAGCCGGTGACGCGGCTAAAGGCGTTGAATGTCAACGGAGTCCAACAGACCGCCGAACGTCACACGGTGGCCGAAAGCCGAAGCCCCACCGACGGCAAAATGCCGATGGGGCTTCCCCTTTGCCCACCGTCCGCAACTGGGTCGCAGTTGTTGCGGAAAATACGCGATTTCCGGCCAATTTCCTGCAACAACTGCGACCCACCTGCCCCGGCGGCAGAGGGTGGGCCGGACCGGCGTTAACCCACTCTTCACCGGGACGTTCCCCGAGTTCCGGACACCGGCCATGTCTGCCCGACACGCTGGGGGCGTGAAGGTTGCCATAGTTGCTGAATCGTTCCTGCCGGACATGAACGGGGTCACCCATTCCCTGTTGAAAATCCTCCAACACCTTAAGCAGCGCGGCGACGAGGTCCTGGTCATTGCCCCGTCCACCACCGCCGACGCGCCACGCCGGGTGGAGGGCGCCACCGTATGGCGCCTGCCTGCCATGCCTGTGGCAGGCTACCGCAACGTGCGGGTGGCCGTGGGCGGGGTGGCCCGTGTCCGGGCGATGCTCGCCGCCTTCAACCCGGACATTGTCCACCTCGCGTCCCCGTTCGTACTGGGCTGGCGCGGGGTGCGCGCCGCCCAACAGCTGGGCCTGCCCACCGTGGCCGTGTACCAGACCGACGTCCCCGGCTATGCCGCAAAGTACGGCATGCCGTTTCTGGAGAACTGGGCGTGGGCACGGGTGGAGCGGATTCACATGGCCGCCACGCGGACGCTTGCCCCGTCCACGGATGCCATCAACCAGCTGCGCGGGCACGGGGTCCCGCGCGTCGAGCTGTGGCGCCGCGGCGTGGACACCGGCCGGTTCCATCCGTCCAAGCGAAGCGAGGCATTCCGGCGCCTCGTGGCGCCCCGGGGCGAAACGGTCATTGGCTATGTAGGCCGGCTCGCCCTGGAAAAGCAGGTGGCAGACCTTGCCGTCCTGGCCGGCATCCCCGGCACGCGACTGGTGGTGGTGGGTGACGGCCCGCAGCGCCAGGAACTCCAGGAGGCCCTGCCCCATGCCCACTTCACGGGCTTCGTGGCGGGGGAGAAGCTGGCCGCCGCCATGGCCTCACTGGACCTTTTTGTCCACCCGGGCGAGCTGGAAACGTTCTGCCAGACCATCCAGGAAGCCATGGCGTCCGGCGTGCCGGTGGTGGCCACGGGCCGCGGCGGCCCCCTTGACCTGGTGGACTCCTCGCGCACCGGCTGGCTCTACCAGCCCGGCGAGCTGGGCGAACTGCGCGGCTATGTGGAGGACCTGGTGGGCGACGGTGCCAAGCGGGCCGCGTTCGGATCGGCGGCCCGCGCCGCGGTCGAGGGCCGTACCTGGGCTGTGGTTTGCGGGCAGCTCATGGAACTGTACAGCGAGACCATCGACCGGCACGCCCGCCAGGGCGCTGGCCTGGGAGGGTTCAAGTGAAAGTTTCCGTCATTGGCTGCGGCTACCTGGGCGCGGTCCATGCCGCAGCCCTCGCCTCCCTGGGGCACCACGTCACGGGCCTGGACACCGACTCCGCCAAGGTCTCCCTGCTGGCGCGGGCTGAGGCACCTTTCCACGAACCCGGGCTGCCCGCCCTGCTGCAGGAAGGAAGCGACTCCGGCCGGCTCACGTTCAACACCGACCCCGTCCGGCTCGCCGGAGCCCGCGTCCACTTCATCTGCGTGGGCACGCCCCAGGCGAAAACGGGCAACGGGGCAGACCTGGGACAGCTGCGCGGGGCCGTCGAGGCGCTGCGCCCGCACCTGGCCCCGGGGGACCTGGTCGTGGGCAAGTCCACGGTCCCCGTCGGCACGTCCGCGGGCGTGGCAGCCCTTCTCGCCGGAACCGGTGCCATGCTGGCGTGGAATCCGGAGTTCCTGCGCCAGGGGACGGCCGTGAAGGATTCCCTGATGCCGGACCGCATAGTCTACGGGCTGCCCGAAGGGGAAGACCGCCTGGCGGCCCGTGACATGTTCGACGCCGTTTACGCACCCCTCCTGGAGCGCGGCACCCCGTGCGTTGCCACCGATTATGCAACGGCAGAACTTATCAAGGTTGCCGCCAACGCGTTCCTGGCCCTCAAGCTTTCCTACATCAACGCCGTCGGCGAGCTGTGCGGGCAGGTGGGGGCCGACGTCGTCGACCTGGCCGGGGCCCTGGGGCACGACGCCCGCATCGGCGCCGGCTACCTCCGGGCCGGCGTCGGGTTTGGCGGCGGCTGCCTGCCCAAGGACCTGCGCTCGTTCCGGGTACAGGCGCAGGAGCACGGCGTGGAATCGCTCGACGAACTGCTCTCCCTCGTGGACGGCATCAATGCCGACGCCCGCTACCGTGCCGCCGAGGCCGCGGTGGCCATGTGCGACGGGCAGGTGGCCGGGCGCCGGATCACCGTCCTGGGCGCGGCGTTCAAGCCCCACACCGACGACACCCGGGACTCGCCCGCCCTGGACATCGCCCTGCAGCTGGCCGCCCAGGGTGCCCAAGTCACCGTCAGCGACCCGCAGGCCGCAGGCCACGCCTGGCTGGCGCACCCACAGCTGGAGTTCGAGCCGGAGGCACTGGAGGCCCTGCGCGGCGCCGAGCTGACGATGCTGCTCACTGAGTGGCCGGAGTTCACCGCCCTGGACCCGGCGGAGGTGGCCGCCGTCGTGGACCGGCCTGCCATGGTCGATGGCCGCAACGCCTTGGACGCCGGTGCCTGGCGCGCCGCGGGCTGGGAATACCGCGGGATCGGGAAGGGGACCGGGCCGCACGTGGAGGCTGCCCGGACGGCCGTCTGAGACGTGGGGCAAGGGTGAGGTACGTGGCGCTGGGGGACTCGTTCACCGAGGGGGTGGGCGACCCCAACAAGCACCTGCCCAACGGCGTGCGCGGCTGGGCCGACCGCGTTGCCGAGGGACTGGCCCGGCACGAACCCGGTTGGGAGTACGCCAACCTGGCCATCCGCAGCAAGCGCCTGCGCCACATCCTGGCCGAACAGCTCGGACCCGCCGTCGCCATGGAGCCGAGCCTCGTCACGCTGTACGCGGGCGGCAACGACGTCATGGACATCGGCACGCGCGTCGCGGACATCCTGGCCCAGTATGAGGCGCTCGTCGCCGGACTGGCAGCCACGGGAGCGCAGCTGCTGCTGTTCACGGGCTACGACATCGAAGTTTCCGCAGTGCTTGCCCCGCTGCGGCGCAAGAACCACCTGTACAACGACGGCGTCCGGCGCATCGCCGGGCGCCACGGCGCCGTGGTGGTCGACTTTGCCACCTTCGAGGCCTACCGGAACCCCCACTTTTGGTGTCCGGACCGCCTGCACATGTCCAAGGCAGGCCACAAGTACATGGCCGGACAGGTCCTGGACCTGCTCGGCGTGCCCCACGGCATTGGTCCCAAACACAAAAAGCAAGGTCCCGCCCCCACCTGGAGACAGTGGGGACGGGACCTGTACCGGTGGACCACAGAGTGGGTGCTGCCCATGTTCGCCCGCAAGCTGCGCGGGGTGACTCTCGGTGACACGCTCACACCGCGCTGACCCGAGCCGGTGCGCGTGCCACGGCGGAAAGGCCTGCGGAAGCTGGCGCTGGGCCCACGCGCCCGAGGGGCCCCGGCCGAGGAACGAGGCCGGGGAGGGCGTGGGGATTAGGCCTGGACGGGTTCCTCAGCCGGCGCCAGCACGACGTCGGACACCGCGAGTCCGCCGGTGTCCTCGGCCACCGTGAGGTCCAGGGCGTTCGCGGCGGCCGTGAGGTCGCCGAGCCCGGCGCGCAGCTGCGCGGCCTGGGCCGCATCCGCGGTGACGGTGGCCGAAAGCACCTGGGTGCGCTGCTTGACCTTGGCCTCGGACTTGGCCTTGCGGATGCCGCCCAGCGCGGCGCCGACGGTGGCCAGCATGGTGGTGTCGCCGTCGTTCACCTCCACTGCCGCGGGCCAGGACGCGCGGTGGACGGAGCCGGTGCGCCACCAGCTCCAGACCTCCTCCGTGGCGAACGGCAGGAACGGTGCGAACAGGCGCAGCAGTGAATCCAGCGTGGTGGCCAGTGCCGCCAGCACGGACGCCTGCTCGGCATCGCCGGCCGCACCATAGGCACGGTCCTTGATCAGCTCCACATAGTCATCCGTGAAGTGCCAGAAGAAGCTCTCGGTGATCTGCAGGGCCTTGGCGTAGTCATACTTTTCAAACGCCGAGGTTGACTGGCGAACGACGTCGGCCAGCTGGGCCAGCACGGCGCGGTCCAACGGGTTGGTGGCCACGTCCGTGGCGCCTGTGATGACGTCGGCATCCGTGGCGCCCAGGTTCAGCACGAACTTGGAGGCGTTGAGCAGCTTGATGGCCAGGCGGCGGCCGATCTTCATCTGCGCAATCTCATAGGCGGTGTCGGCACCAAGCTTGGCCGAGGCGGCCCAGTAGCGGACGGCGTCGGCACCGTAGGCGTCGAGCACGTCGTTGGGGACCACCACGTTGCCCTTGGACTTGGACATCTTCTTGCGGTCCGGGTCCAGGATCCAGCCCGAAATGGCGGCGTGCTTCCACGGCGCGCTCTCCTGGAGCGCATCGGCACGCACGGCCGAGGAAAACAGCCAGGTGCGGATGATGTCGTGGCCCTGCGGGCGCAGGTCGAACGGGTAGACCTTGGCGAACAGGTCCTCGTCCTGGCCCCAGCCGCCCACAATCTGCGGGGTCAGCGACGACGTGGCCCAGGTGTCCAGGACATCCGCGTCGCCGATGAAGCCGCCGGGCGCATTGCGCCGGTCCTCGGGGAAGCCGGGGGCCGCGTCCGCCGCCGGGTCCACCGGGAGCATGTCCGCCGTGGGCAGGATGGGGTGGTCGTAGTCCGGGTTCGCGTCCGCATCCAGTGGATACCAGACCGGGACCGGTACGCCAAAGAAACGCTGGCGGGAGACGAGCCAGTCGCCGTTCAGCCCGGAAATCCAGTTGTCGTAGCGAGAGCGCATGAAGGCGGGGTGGAATTCGATCTCCTTGCCGCGGCTGATGAGGCGTTCGCGGCGGTCCTCATCGCGGCCGCCGTTGCGGATGTACCACTGGCGGGAGGTGACAACTTCCAGGGGTTTGTCCCCCTTTTCAAAGAAGTTCACGGGGTGCATGATCTTCTTCGGCTCGCCGTCGAGCAGCCCGATTTCGGCGAGCATCGCCACCACGCCTTCCTTGGCGCTGAAGACGGTCTTCCCGGCAATTTTGGCGTAGCTTTCGCGGCCCTCCTCCGTGGTGATCCATTCGGGGGTGTCGCCGAGGATCCGGCCGTCGCGGCCCACGATGGCCCGCGTGGGCAGCTGCAGTTCGCGCCACCAGGTGACGTCGGTCAGGTCGCCGAAGGTGCAGACCATGGCGATGCCGGAGCCCTTGTCCGCCTTGGCCAGCGGATGGGCGCGGACCTCAACCTCGACGCCGAACAGCGGCGAGGTGACCTTCTTGCCGAACAGCGGCTGGTAGCGTTCGTCGTCCGGGTTGGCAACGAGCGCCGCGCAGGCGGCCAGCAGTTCGGGGCGCGTGGTCTCGATGAAGACCTTCGTGCCGTCCTCGGCGAAAAAGGGGTAGCGGTAGTAGGCGCCGGCCACGTCGCGGTCCTCGAGCTCGGCCTGGGCCACGGCGGTGCGGAACGTGACGTCCCACAGCGTGGGGGCCTCGGCCATGTAGGCATCGCCGGCGGCCAGGTTGTCCAGGAAGGCGCGTTGGGACACCGCGCGCGAGTGGTTGTCGATGGTGCGGTAGCTCAGGTTCCAATCGACGGAAAGGCCCAGGGTCTGGAACAGGTTTTCAAAGACCTTCTCATCCTCGACGGCCAGCTCTTCGCAGAGCTCGATGAAGTTCCGGCGCGAGACGACGTCGAAATCACGCTGGTTCTTGGCGGGGGACGCGGGAGGGCGGTAGCCGGCGTCGTACGGGGTCTTCGGATCGCAGCGGACGCCGAAGTAGTTTTGGACGCGGCGCTCGGTGGGCAGGCCGTTGTCGTCCCAGCCCATCGGGTAGAACACGTTCTTGCCGTTCATGCGCTGGAAGCGGGCCAGGACGTCGGTCTGGGTGTAGGAAAACATGTGCCCCACGTGCAGTGAACCGGAGGCGGTGGGCGGGGGGGTGTCGATGGAGTACACCTGCTCCCGCGTGGTCTCACGGTTGAACCGGTACGTTCCCTCCTCGAGCCAACGCCGGGTCAGCGCCGCTTCCAGCCCTTCCAGTGCGGGCTTGTCGGGAACGTTGCTTGCGGGGGTTGCGGGCGTGTCTGTGCCCGGAGTGTTTTCAGCCATGGGCCAATTCTTTCATGAGTTCGTGCCGGAACAGGATTTCCGCGTGCGCAGCTGCCGGTGGACGGGGGCGCGGCGCCGCTTCGGAGCCGGCCGCGTTCCCTATGCGCCGAACCCGCCGTGGGTTTGGCGCCAGTGGACAAGATGCGCCGAACCGGGTGCGGGTCCGGCGCATAAGCGACGCAGGGGTGCCCGGAACCCGGCTTCAGGGCCCCGGGGCTATGATGCGGTCATGGGCACAATGCGGATTTTGCGGGTGTATGAGGACCCTGAACCGGACGAGTTCCGGATCCTGGTGGACCGGTTGTGGCCGCGCGGGATCAAGAAGGACCGCGTGGACGTTTGGCTGAAGGAGGCCGGACCCAGCACCGGGGTCCGCAACGCCTTCAACCACCAGCCGGAGAACTTTGCCACCTTCGTTAAGGACTACCGGGCGGAACTGGCCACAAACCCGGCCGTGGACCAGATCCGGGCGCTCGCGCAGGAACACCCCAAGGTGGTGCTGCTCTTCAGTGCCAAGGACCACCACGAAAACCAGGCCACGGTGCTGCTGGACTTCCTCAACGGCGTGGACACAAAACTGGGCTGACCGCGCGATAGATTGGTGGCATGAGAGAAAACGCACCCATCAAACATGCAGTGGTCACCGGCGCCAGCACCGGCATCGGCGAGGCCACCGTCCGCGCCCTGCGTGCCGCCGGCTGGCAGGTGGTGGCCGTGGCCCGCCGCGCCGACCGGCTCGAGAAGCTCGCCGCGGAAACCGGCGCCCTGGCCTATGCCGCCGACGTCTCCAAGGACGACGACGTCGCCGCCCTGGTTGCGTTCGTCGACGAAAACGGCGGGCTGGACACGCTCATCAACGTTGCCGGCGGCGCCCGCGGAGCGGACAGCATAGGAGCGGCGCAGAACGAGGACTGGGAATGGATGTTCCAAGCCAACGTCATGGGCACCATGAAGATGGTCCGGGCGTTCCTGCCGGCCCTGCGCGAACACCGTGCCGGAACCGTGCTGAACCTGACCTCCACCGCCGGGCTCGCCGCCTACGAGGGCGGCGCCGGCTACAACGCGGCCAAGTTTGCCCAGCACGCCCTCACGAACGCGCTGCGGCTGGAAGAAGTGGAACACAACCTGCGGGTGATCGAGGTGGCGCCGGGCCTGGTCCACACCGAGGAGTTCGCGCTCAACCGCCTCGGCGACCAGGCCGCGGCGGACAAGGTGTACCAGGGCGTGTCCAAGCCCCTCACGGCGGACGACGTGGCGGAGGTGGTGGCGTACGCCGTCGGGCTTCCGCACCACATCAACCTGGACCAGATCGTCATCCGCCCCGTGGCCCAGGCCGCCAACCACAAGCTCGTCCGGCAGTAGCAGCCCTGTTGGGCGAGGCGGCCCCTCCGGCCGCCGCGCACCACGGGACGGGAAAATGTCCCGTATCATGGACAACAAAGCTTCGACCCGGCCATCACCGGTGAGCTTCCGGAAGAACGCCCCGAACAGTGGCCGGTAGAACCGGACGGGTAAGCCCGTCACAGCAGTCAACAAGCGGCCGCACCCGGTGAAAACCTGGCGCGGCAAGCGAGGTGGTACCGCGGCGCAAGCCGTCCTTGCATCCTGAAATGAACGCCCACGACCAGGATGATGTGATGACCCACTTCCCGAAGGCAACAGCCGCCGCCGGCCTCCACGCCGACTCCAACCACGTCCCCGCCTCCGTGCGTTTCCCGGAAGTGGAGGAACTGGTGCTCAAGTACTGGGCCGAGGACGGCACCTTCCAGGCCAGCATTGACCAGCGGGAAGCCGGGCAGGACGGGTCAAACGAGTTCGTCTTCTATGACGGGCCGCCCTTTGCCAACGGCCTGCCCCACTACGGGCACCTGCTCACGGGCTACGTCAAGGACCTCGTGGCCCGCTACCAGACCCAGCGCGGCCGCCGCGTGGAGCGCCGCTTCGGCTGGGACACCCACGGGCTGCCCGCGGAGCTGGAAGCCATGAAGCAGCTGGGCATGACGGACAAGAAGCAGATCGAGGCCATGGGCATCGACAAGTTCAACGACGCCTGCCGCGAATCCGTCATGAAGTATGCCGGCGAATGGCAGGCGTACGTCACCCGCCAGGCCCGCTGGGTGGACTTTGACAACGACTACAAGACGCTGAACGTCGACTACATGGAATCCGTGCTCTGGGCGTTCAA
This sequence comes from Arthrobacter sp. STN4, assembly GCF_024539665.1. NCBI lineage: Bacteria > Bacillati > Actinomycetota > Actinomycetes > Micrococcales > Micrococcaceae > Arthrobacter > Arthrobacter sp. STN4. The sequence goes on along the minus strand of NZ_JAKZGX010000007.1, from coordinate 59,314 downwards.
GCAGCTCCACGAAAAGGGCCTGACCTACAACGGCTACCGCGTGCTGCCCTACTGCTGGAAGGACGAGACGCCGCTCTCCAACCACGAGCTGCGCATGGACGACGACGTCTACAAGGACCGCCAGGACCAGACCGTCACCGTCACCTTCCCGATCCTGCCCGGCAACTCGGCGATCTCCCGGGAGCTGGCCGGCGTTGCCGCGATCGCCTGGACCACGACGCCCTGGACCCTGCCCACCAACCAGGCCCTCGCCGTCGGGCCCGCGGTGACCTATGCCGTCGTGCCCGCCGGGCCGAACGCCGCCAGCGCCACCGCCGGGCGTTTCCTGCTGGCCGCCGACCTGGTGGGTTCCTACGCCAAGGACCTGGGGTACGACGACGCCGCTGCCGCGACGGCCGCCGTCACCGCCAGCTACGCGGGCGCCGACCTTGAGGGGCTGAAGTACGAGCCCCTGTGGGACTACTTTGCCGACGATGAAAAGTACGGCACGGCCAAGTCCTGGCAGTTCCTGGTGGCGGACTACGTCACCACCACCGACGGCACCGGCATAGTCCACCAGGCACCCGCCTACGGCGAGGAGGACCAGAAGGTCTGTGAGGCGAACGGCATCCCCGTGGTGCTCTCCGTGGACGAGGGCGCCAAGTTCCTGCCCCTGTTCGAGGGCGGGCCGCTGCACGACATCGCCGGCGTGCAGGTCTTTGATGCGAACAAGACCATCACCCGCGTGGTCCGCGACGCCGGGCGGCTGCTGCGCCAGGCCAGTTACGTGCACAGCTACCCGCACTGCTGGCGCTGCCGAACACCCCTGATCTACCGCGCCATCTCCTCCTGGTACGTGGAGGTGACGAAGTTCAAGGACCGCATGACCGAACTGAACCAGGAGATCAACTGGATCCCCGGCAACGTCAAGGACGGCCAGTTCGGCAAGTGGCTGGCCAACGCCCGCGACTGGTCCATCAGCCGCAACCGTTACTGGGGCAGCCCCATCCCGGTGTGGCAGTCCGACGACCCCGAGTACCCGCGCACCGACGTGTACGGCTCGCTGGCCGGCATGCAGGCCGACTTCGGCCGCCTGCCGCTGAACAAGGCGGGCGAGGTGGACCTGCACCGCCCGTTCATCGACGAGCTCACCCGGCCCAACCCTGACGACCCCCGCACCCCCGACCAGGGCCAGTCGACCATGCGCCGCGTCGAGGACGTGCTGGACGTCTGGTTCGACTCCGGCTCCATGCCCTACGGCCAGGTGCACTACCCGTTCGAGAACGAAGACTGGTTCAACACGCACAACCCGGCGGACTTCATCGTCGAGTACATCGGGCAGACGCGCGGCTGGTTCTACATGCTGCACGTCCTCTCCACCGCACTCTTTGACCGGCCCGCATTCCGCAACGTCATCAGCCACGGCATCGTGCTCGGCTCGGACGGACAGAAGATGTCCAAGTCGCTGCGCAACTACCCGGACGTCTCCGAGGTGCTGGACCGCGACGGCTCCGACGCGATGCGCTGGTTCCTGATGGCCAGCCCCATCCTGCGCGGCGGCAACTTGATCGTGACGGAGCAGGGCATCCGCGACGGCGTCCGCCAGGTCATCCTGCCGCTGTGGAACGTCTATAGCTTCTTCACCCTGTACGCCAACACGGCCAACGGCGGCAAGGGCCACGACGCGCAGCTGCGCTTTGACGGCTACCCCGACCCCATGGACCAGTACCTGTTGGCCAACACCGGCGACCTGGTGCGCAGCATGGGCGCCAAACTCGACGCCTACGACGTCTCCGGCGCCTGCGACGAGCTGCGCAGCTACCTTGACATGCTCACCAACTGGTACGTACGCCGCAGCCGGAACCGCTTCTTCGACGAGAACACGGACGCATTCGACGCGCTGTACACCGCCCTGGAAACCGTGTGCCGCACCGCCGCCCCGCTGCTGCCGCTGGTGACCGAGGAGATCTGGCGCGGCCTCACGGGTGGACGCTCGGTGCACCTGACCGACTGGCCCAACGCCGACCTCTTCCTGCCCAACCCGGCCCTGGTGGAGCAGATGGACCGCGTCCAGCAGATCTGCTCCACCGGTTCCAGCCTGCGCAAGGCCGCCAAGCTGCGCGTGCGCCTGCCCCTGGCCGGCCTCACCGTGGTGGCCCCCAATGCGGCGGCCCTCGACGGCGGCGCCGGCACGGTGGCCGACGAACTGAACATCCGCGAGGTGCGCTTCGTGGACTCGGCCGACGCGTCCCCGGAAGAGTTTGGCATCTCCCAAAAGCTGGTGGTCAACGCCCGCGCTGCCGGCCCCCGCCTCGGCAAGGACGTCCAAAAGGCCATCAAGGGCGCCAAGTCCGGCGACTGGTCGGTCACGGACGGCACCGTCACCGCCGGCGGGCTGGTCCTGGAACCGTCCGAATACACGCTGGAGACAGTGGTCTCCGAGGCGCACGACGGCGGCTCCACCGCGGTTGCCATGCTGCCCGGCGGCGGATTCGTGGTGCTGGACACCGCCCTCACCCCCGAGCTGGAGGCCGAGGGCACCGCCCGGGACATGGTCCGCGCCATCCAGCAGGCCCGCAAGGACGCCGAACTGAACGTCAGCGACCGCATCCGCACCATCGTCCAGGCCCCGCAGGACGTCGTGGACGCCCTCCACGCCAATGCCGGCCTGGTGAAAAAGGAAACGCTCACCCTCGAACTGGAACTGGTTCCCGGCGACGTTGACACCACCATCACTGTTGAACGGACTGTTGCCCCATGAGCCACGAACACGACGAATTCTCCGTGGAGAGCGTTTACGCCGAGCTGCTGGGCCGCGCCCCGGAAAACAAGATGGAGCCGCGCCTGGCCCCGCTGTTCCGGGCCATGGACATCCTGGGGGAGCCGAACAAGGCGTTCCCGATCATCCACATCACCGGCACCAACGGCAAAACGTCCACGGCCCGCATGATCGAGTCGGGGCTGCTGGCCCACGGACTGCGCACCGGCCGGTACACCAGCCCGCACCTGACCCGGGTCACCGAGCGCATCAGCATCGACGGCGCCCCGGTTGCCGACGCCACGTTCGTGCGGATCTGGGACGAAATCCGCCCGTACCTGCAGATGGTCGACGGCGAGCTGGAGTCCGCCGGCGAGCAGCGCCTGACGTACTTTGAGTGCCTGACCATCCTGGCCTACGCCGTTTTTGCGGACGAGCCCGTGGACGTGGCCGTGCTGGAAGTGGGCCTGGGCGGCATCACCGACGCCACCAACGTCGGCGACGGCCAGGTTGCCGTCATCACCCCCATCTCCCTGGACCACATGGAACTGCTGGGGGACACCACCGGCGAAATTGCCGTGGAAAAGGCCGGAATCATCAAGGAAGGCGCCTTCGTCATCAGCGCCGTCCAGCCCGTCGATGCGGCGCAGGTGATCCTGGACAAAGCCCGGGAAATGCACGCCACCTTCAAGTTTGAAGGCGTGGAGTTCGGCGTGGAGTCCCGCACCATCGCTGTGGGCGGGCAAATGGTCACCCTGCAAGGGCTGGCCGGCCGCTACCCGGACATCCTGCTGCCGCTGCACGGCGCGCACCAAGCCGGGAACGCCGCCGTCGCACTCGCCGCCCTGGAGGCGTTCCTCGGCGGGGGAGGGAAGGAACTGAACCTGGACCTGGTCCAGGAGGGCTTCGCCAACGCCACCTCGCCCGGCCGCCTGGAGGTGCTGCGCACCTCGCCCACCATCGTCGTGGACGCCGCGCACAACCCCGCCGGCATCGCCGTCAGCGCCGCAGCCCTGCAGGAGGCCTTCGCCTTCAGCAAGCTGGTGGTGGTGCTGGGCGTGCTGGCTGAAAAGGACGCCGAGGAGATCCTGCGGACCCTGAAGGAGTCCTACGGGGACGAGGCCGGGGAACTGTGCCTCACCCAGTCCAGTTCGCCCCGCGCCATCCCCGCCGCCGAACTGGCCGAAATGGCCGTGGACCTGGGCTGGAACGAGGAGGACGTGCACATTGCCGAGAATCTCGACGACGCCATCGAGTGGGCCGTGGAACGCGCCGAATCCAACAACGACCTGGCCGGCGGCGTGCTGGTCACCGGTTCCATCACCGTGGTGGGCGAGGCCCGCATCCTGCTGGGCCGCCCCGGCGAAAAGGAAGGTGCCTAAGGCATGGCAAGACTGACCAAGGCGCAGCGTGAATGGCGCCCCGGGATGCCCAAAAAGCTGCGCTCCACCAAGGCCATGTTTGCCTCCACCGTCCTCGTGCTGGAGGCGTTCGTGGCACTGTTCCTGGGCCTGGGCCTGTTCGGGGTGCACGGCAAGAACCCGGTCTACCTCCTGGTCGCGGGCGTGCTGGCCGTGCTGATGGTGGCCACCTGCGCGGTCATCGGCAGGAAGTGGGGGCCGGCCGTCGGCTGGATCCTGCAGCTGCTGCTGATTGCCGGCGGTTTCTGGGAGACGTCCATGTTCGTGGTGGGCGTCCTGTTCGCCATCGCCTGGTGGTACGCCCTGCACATGGGCGGGCGCATCGACCGGGAGAACCGGGCACGGGCCCGCCAGCAGGCCGAATGGGAAGCCGCCCACCCCGAGGAAGGCTAGCCCTTTTTCGTTTGGGCAGCTGCGGGATGGCCCGTAGACTTGCCTGTGAAACCCCTCATTACCGAAAGTGGAACAACTGTGAGCATTGAGCGCACCCTCGTCCTGGTCAAGCCCGACGGCGTGGCCCGCAACCTCTCCGGTGCCGTCCTGGCCCGGATCGAAGCCAAGGGCTACACGCTGGCCGAACTGAAGAAGGTCACCGCCACCCGCGAACAGCTCGAGCAGCACTACGCAGAGCACGCCGGCAAGCCGTTCTACGAGCCCCTGGTCGAATTCATGCTGTCCGGCCCCGTCGTGGCCGCCATCTTTGAAGGCGAGCGGGTCATCGAAGGCTTCCGCGCCCTCGCCGGCACCACCGACCCGACCACGGCCGCACCCGGCACCATCCGCGGCGACTTCGGCCGCGACTGGGGCCTGAAGGTCCAGCAGAACCTGGTCCACGGCTCGGACTCGGTGGAGTCCGCCGAACGTGAGATCGGCATCTGGTTCGCCTAAAAGGCCGGCCACACACGAAAGGGCACCTCCCGGCGGGAGGTGCCCTTTCGTCGTCGTACGCGCCTTTCCGGCAGGAAGGTTTTCGCCGGGGCGGTTCAGGCGTTCGACGGGATGATCACGTGCATGAACTTGAAGAAGATCGCCGCGATGATGCCCAGGTAGGCCAGGGCGGTGATGACCCAGGCCCAGTCGGCGGCAAACCTGGCTACGGCGGGAGCTGCGGGGATCACGCCATGCCTGAGGTTGCGGACGGTGACCCACACGAACACCGGGATCACCATGGCCCACACCACCATGCAGTAAGGGCACAGAAGGGCCAGCACATACACGGCCTGCGTGAAGAACCAGCAGACCAGCACCAGCCCGAGTGCGACGCCCACATTGAAGCAGATCCAATACCAGCGCGCGAGCCTGGCGCCGGCGAGCAGCACCATGCCCGTGGTGATGACCACCGCGAAGGCCACGATCCCGATGAACGGGTTGGGGAAGCCGAAGATGGCCGCCTGGGGCGTCTTCATGACGTCGCCGCAGGAGATCCAGGAGTTCACGTCGCAGTTCAGGACCGCGTGGGGATTGGCGTACAGCTTGAGGCGGTCCAGCACGAGGGCGGCGGAGGCCAGCCAGGCGACGGCCCCGGCAATGACCAGGAACCAGCCAAAGGGCCGGGCCCCCACGAGGGCGGCATCGGCTGGGCGCGCGGAAACACTGGGGCTCGGCATCTTGGCCTTTTCTCCTCGGGGCAGCATTGTTGTCCTGATTGTAGCGTGGCAAACTTGGCGCGCCGTGCCTGCCAAGGCCCTGCCGGCGGCTGCGTATGAGACAATAAGGGTGGCTGATCGGCGATCCACATGCGCCCTTTGGTCCAATGGCAGGCCCTCGGGATTGCCGGTGACGACGCTCCATTCCATGGCAGCCATCCACCGGGCAGCCCCACGCAGAGCAACTGCGGCAGCGGCACGCCATTGGCTTCCTGCGAGCTTGCGCACCCGTATAAAGGTGGTGCCGCCCGCGAAGCAATTAGACGACTTCCGCCGGCGCCCGCGGGTGCCGGCACATCAGCCGTTCGCGGCACCCGATGTGGGGGTGTGGCAGCGGCGCGAAAGTAACGCCACAAATGGATAATGAACAGCCCGCAACAGAATCAAGCACAGCAGCTGCAGGCAGTGCTGCAGCCGGCAACGCCGCAGTGGGCGGTCCCGCCGACGGTGCGGCACCGGCCAAGGCGCGCCGCCCGCGCCGCGCCACGGCAACGGTGACCGACACCTCGGCCGTTTCCCGGGGTGCCGCCGCTTCCCGAAGTGCCGCCCGTGCCGGTGCCAGCCGTGCCGGTGCCGCCCGTGCCGGTGCCGACGCCGGAACTGCGGCCGACGTGCCTGCCTCCGAGGGCGGAACTGCCGCCCCGGCCAAGAAGGCGCCGGTGCGCCGCAGCCGGGCCAAGAAGGCGGTGGCCGAAACGCCGGACCTGCTCGACGGCCTGGCCACCGCCGACCAGGCTCCCACCGCCCCAACCTCCACCGCACCGGCTGCTGACGCCGGCACTGCCGGTGCCGGGGCTGCCGCCCCCGAGGCTGCTGCCGGGGCGCCTGCCGAAGCGAGGAAGGCCCCCGCCAAGCGGGCCACCCGCCGCCGGGCCACCTCACCGGTCACCGCCCCGGCTGCCACGGCCGTCCAGGGCGAACTGTCCCTGGGCCAGGCAGGCGACGGCGTGGCGGCTGCTGCTGCCCCCGCCGAAACGCCGGCAGCGGTGGAAGCACCTGCCAAGAAGGCCCCCGCGCGCCGCAGCCGCGCCAAGGCGTCCGCCCCCGCCGCAGAAGCGCCCGCCCCCGCCGCAGAAGCGCCCGCCGAAACGACCGCTGCCGTTGTTGAGGCCGCCGAAGCGCCCGCCGCCGAAGCAGCCACGACGGAAGAGGCGCCAGCCAGGGCCACCCGCAGCCGCCGCAAGCCGGCTGCCGCGAAATCCACCGTGAAGCCCGTGCAGGAACCCGCCGCGGGCGACACCGCAGATGCCGACACCGGGGAACCGACGGCAGCCGCCGACGCCACCCAGGCGGGCGCAGGCACGTCCGCTGAAGCAAGCGGCACCGCAGCCGACGCTGCCGGGACCGCCGCGGACGCCGGGCAGGCCACGGCTCCCGCGTCCTCCGCCACTGATGCCGCCCCGGCCGTGGATTCCCTGTTCATGGCCCCGGGAGCCGGAATTTCCGGCCTGTTCCTGGCCCCCGACCTCAGCCTGGCCGTCCCCGCGCCCACCACCGCGGCTGTCGGGGAAGACCACGACGCCGAGGACGAAGACTCCGCCGACCACCGCCGCGGCCGCGGGCGCAACCGCAACCGCCGCAACAAGTCCTCCGACCACGGCGGACCCGCCGACGTCGAACAGGACAACGACGCGGACGGCGGCACCGGCCATGCCGCAGAGGCCGCCGAGGACTCCGACGGCGTCACGTCCCGCCGCCGGCGGCGCCGCCGCCGCGGGGACGCGGACCTGGAACTGACCGGCGGCACCGACGAGGACCCGCCCAACACCGTCACCAAGGTGCGGGCACCGCGCCCCGCCGTCGAATCCTCCCAGAGTGCCTCCAACCGGGTGACGAGCCTGCGCGGTTCAACGCGCCTGGAAGCGAAGAAGCAGCGCCGCCGCGACTCCCGCGACTCAGGCCGCCGCCGCACCGTGATCACGGAAGCGGAGTTTCTGGCGCGCCGCGAATCCGTGGACCGTGTCATGGTGGTTCGCCAAAACGATGACCGGATCCAGATCGGCGTCCTGGAGGACGGTATCCTCGCCGAGCACTTCGTGTCCAAGACGCAGCAGGATTCACTCATCGGCAACGTTTACCTGGGCAGGGTCCAGAATGTGCTCCCGAGCATGGAAGCCGCCTTCGTGGACATCGGCCGCGGCCGCAATGCCGTCCTGTACGCGGGCGAGGTGGACTGGGATGCCGCCAAGCTCAACGGCCAGCCGCGCCGCATCGAGAACGCGCTGAAGTCCGGGGACTCCGTCCTGGTCCAGGTTTCCAAGGACCCGGTCGGTCACAAGGGTGCGCGCCTGACCAGCCAGGTCTCCCTCCCGGGCCGCTACCTGGTGTACGTGCCGGGCGGGTCCATGACCGGCATTTCCCGCAAGCTGCCCGACGTCGAACGCAACCGGCTCAAGCGCGTCCTGAAGGACCACCTGCCCGAAAATGCGGGCGTCATTGTGCGCACCGCGGCAGAGGGTGCCAGCGAGGAAGAGCTCACCAACGACATCAACCGGCTGCGCGCCCAGTGGGAGGGCATCAGCACCCGTGCCGCATCGTCCAAGACGCTCGCCCCCGAAATGCTCTACGCCGAGCCGGACCTCACCATCAAGGTGGTCCGCGACGTCTTCAACGAGGACTTCACGAAGCTGATCGTCTCCGGTGAGGAAGCCTGGGACACCATTGAGGCGTACGTGACGTACGTGGCCCCCGACCTGCTGGACCGCCTGGAAAAATGGACCAAGTCCGAGGACATCTTCGGTGCCCACCGCATCGACGAGCAAATCTCCAAGGCCCTTGAGCGCAAGGTGTTCCTGCCCTCCGGCGGCTCGCTGGTCATTGACCGCACCGAGGCCATGACCGTGGTGGACGTCAACACCGGAAAGTTCACCGGCTCCGGCGGCAACCTCGAGGAAACCGTCACCAAGAACAACCTTGAGGCGGCCGAGGAAGTGGTGCGCCAGCTGCGCCTGCGTGACATCGGCGGCATCATCGTCATCGACTTCATCGACATGGTGCTCGAATCCAACCGGGACCTGGTGCTCCGCCGCCTGGTCGAGTGCCTGGGACGCGACCGGACCAAGCACCAGGTGGCCGAGGTCACCAGCCTGGGACTGGTGCAGATGACGCGCAAGCGCATGGGCACCGGGCTGCTGGAAGTGTTCGGGGAGCTGTGCGAGGCCTGCGCCGGACGGGGCATGGTCACCCACGAGATCCCCGTGGAGCACCGCCGCGTCCACACGGTGGCTGCCGAGCAGCACCACCCGCAGCCGGGCCGGAGCGAGCACCGCGACGTCGAACGCACTGCCAACCGCTCCACGCGCAGCGAACGCAAGCGCAACCGCAACCGTTCCCAGCAGCACGAGGGTGACGGGCAGGAGGCGCACGAGCACCTTGAGGCCGCCGTCGTGGACCCGGCAGCCGAGGCCGAGCGGCAGCAAAAGGCCACCCAGGCACGTGCCGCGCTGGCCAGCATTGCCGCTGCGGCGGCCGCCGCGCACCACGAGCCCGCGCAGGACGGCCAGGCCGGGAACGGCAACGGCGCGCCCGCCCGCACCGAGCCGGGCCGTGCGGACGACGACGTCGCCGACGTCGAGGTGGAAACGCTGCCCACCAGCCTGGCGGAGACCGCGACGGTGACGCTCGGCGGTGAGGCCGTGGCGCTGCCCCGCGGCCACCACCCCGCCGGCGACGACCACCGTGCCGAGCAGGCGGCGGCGCTGGCCGGCCTGGCCCAGGCACTGGACCAGCTCGCCGGCCCGAAGGCCACGGATGGCGTTGCACCGGCGCCCGCCGCCGCTCCCACCGCCGCAGGGCCGGGCACCGGCACCGTCCGGGCCGCCGGCGACGCCGCGTCCGAGGGCCGGGACGGATCCCCGGAACGCTCGCGCTCCCGCCGCCCGCGCCGCAACCGCAGCGCCCGCAGCGCACAGGGCGGTGCGGACATGAGCGTTGAGACCTCGGCCGTCCCGGCCGGGCAGGGCGGCACGCCTCACACAAGCGGCCCGGCCCAGCCGGCCGCGCACACCGGGTCGGAGCGGACGGGTTCGGCGCAGGCTGAGACGGCGCAGGCCGGACCGGCGGCAGCGAAGGAAGCGGCCCCGATCATCATGCTCGGCGTCGGCGTGCCCGCTTCCGAGCTGTAGCGTCCCCGCCCAACTGGGTGTCAATAGTTACGGTTTTGTCAACCTTTTCCGGTTGCGATGCGGCAACTACTGGCACCCAGTTTTCGCTTAAGCGGAAGCAGGGGCGCTAATGTGGTGAGCGACACGGGGTGCCAGGCCACGAGGGCCGGCTGAGAACAAACCCGTTGAACCTGACCGGCCAGCACCGGCGAAGGGATGTCCGCTTGACCCACAACACCACGCCCCGGACCACCACGAACCCGCAGCCCGCCCCGAACCAGCCGGCCCCCGGTCCCGCACCGCGGCCGCCGCACGTGCTCAGCATCGCCGGCTCCGACCCCTCGGGCGGCGCCGGCATCCAGGCGGACATCAAGTCCATCTCGGCCCACGGCGGCTACGCCATGGCTGCCATTACGGCCCTGACGGCCCAGAACACGCAGGGTGTCCAGGGCGTCCACGTCCCGGCTGCGGATTTTCTCCGGCAGCAGCTGGACAGCCTCTCCGCGGACATCACCATTGACGCGGTCAAGATCGGCATGCTGGCCAACGCCGAGGTGATGGACACGGTGGGGGAGTGGCTGGCGGAAACCCGGCCGCCCGTCGTCGTGCTTGACCCGGTGATGGTGGCGACCAGCGGGGATGCGCTGGTGGACGGGGACGCGCGCAAGTCCCTGCTCCGGCTGTTGCATCAGGCCCACCTGGCCACGCCCAACCTGGCCGAACTGGCAGTCCTGTGCGGGGAGCCCGAGGCTGCCAGCTGGGACGCGGCGCTGCAGCAGGGCAAGGCCCTGGCCGCGGTCCACGGGACAGCCGTGCTGGTCAAGGGCGGGCACCTGGAAGGTGACCAGTGCCCCGATGCGCTGGTGGGACCGGACGGCTCGGTGGAAATCTTTGCCGGCCCGCGCGTGGACACCGACAACACGCATGGCACCGGCTGCTCGCTGTCCGCGGCGCTGGCCACCCTGCAGGTGCAGACCGGCAGCTGGGCCGAAAGCATGCGCCGCGCCAAGGACTGGCTGACCGGCTGCCTGCAGGCGTCCGGGGTCCTCGACATCGGGCACGGGCACGGACCGCTCAACCACTTCCACGAACTGTGGGCCCTGCAGGCTCCGGCCGCCGGCGAATTCACCCGGTCGCTGTGGGCGCAGATCGCACCGGAGCGCGAGGCCATCTTTGCGTTGGACTTCATCCGCGAGCTGGCCTCGGGCGGGCTCGACGAGCGGCACTTTGCCTATTACCTGGCCCAGGACGCGCAGTACCTCAACGCCTACTCGCGCGTGCTGTCCCGCGCCAGCGCCCTCGCCCCCACTGAGGACGAGCAGCGTTTTTGGGCCGCCGGCGCGCAGAACTGCCTGGTCGTGGAACTGGCGCTGCACCGGGAATGGCTCAGCCGCCACCCCGTGGAGGTGGCCCGGGGCCCCGTAACCAAGCACTATGTGGACCACCTGTCGGCGGTGGCGTTCTCGGGCAGCTACGCCGAGCTGGCCGCCGCCGTGCTGCCCTGCTACTGGCTGTATGCGGAAGTGGGCCGCGTGCTCCACGCCGGCTACCTGCGGGACCGCACGCTGGCGGACGACGCCGGCACGGGCGCAGGTGCCCACCCCTACGGTGAGTGGCTGGAGACCTACGCGGATGAGGCCTTCGCGGAGGCCACGGCGCGGGCCGTCGCCATCGTCGACGCGGCCGCCGTGCGCGGATCTGCCCTGGAGCGGGAGCGCATGCGCGAGGCCTTCGTGCATTCGGCACGGTACGAGGTTGACTTTTTTGATGCACCCCGCCGCCATGCCTGAACGGGCCCGCCGCCAGGCGCGCGGCAGGGCCCCCGCCGAGGTGGGCGTGATGAACGCCACGGGGCCGCCGCGGATTAAAGCGGCGCGCCACGCCCGCCAAGAGGCCGTTCCACGCCGCCCGTCCGCTAAGGTGGTGGTGCACGGTTCCGTTGAACGGACGGGGCGGACGGGCAGCAGCCCGGCTGCCTGCGCGCCGGTATGCGGAACCAGTCTCATTTGCGGCCGGGCCAGGAATTAGCGTATTCTTGTTCTTCGGTGCTTACGCCAACACTTAGGGCAACCACTCCATGGTCGAACTCCATTGAGGTCCACGGCGTTGAGGCACATTAATTCTTTGTAATAAACGTCGAGAGAAGTGAGTTCCCCAGTGGTGTACGCGATTGTCCGCGCAGGCGGCCGTCAAGAAAAGGTTTCCGTCGGAGACTACGTGACCATGAACCGCGTCCCCGGTGGAGTCGGCAGCACACTTGAGCTGCCCGCTTTGCTTCTGGTTGATGGTGAGAAGCTCACCACCGCCGCAAAGGACCTGGCAAATGTGAAGGTTACGGCTGAGAAGCTGGAGGATCTTCGCGGACCGAAGATCGTCATCCAGAAGTACAAGAACAAGACCGGCTACAAGAAGCGCCAGGGCCACCGTCAGGAACTGTCCAAGGTCAAGATCACCTCGATCGCGTAATTACCCTACGCAAGCGAAACAGATCCTCTTCAGCAGTCTTTTAGTCAAAAGGTAGGCATTTCAAATGGCACATAAAAAGGGCGCGAGCTCCACTCGCAACGGTCGTGATTCCAACGCTCAGTTCCTCGGCGTGAAGCGCTTCGGCGGCCAGGTCGTCAAGGCCGGCGAGATCATCGTCCGCCAGCGCGGCACCCACTTCCACCCCGGCGCGGGCGTGGGCATCGGCAAGGACGACACCCTGTTCGCCCTGGACGCCGGCGCAGTCGAGTTCGGCCAGCGCCGCGGCCGCCGCGTCGTGAACATCGTCGCAGCCACGGTCTAACACCAAGGCATTTACCAGTGGAGCGGGCCGGCCGGCCCCCTCCACTGTGTTTTTAACAGGCGGCGTTTTTAACAGGCAGAGTTTTTAACAGGCAGCGTGTGACACGCTGCCTGGCGCGTGTGGCAGCCAGCGCCCAACGCGGCCTGCCGGCGTCGGCGCCGCCAAAGAGGCGCAGACTAGAATGTAACTGCGCAACGGCAGTACTAATCAAGGAGATCCCATTGGCCAGCTTTGTTGACCGGGTTGTTTTGCATGTATCCGGCGGGGCAGGCGGCCATGGCTGCGTCTCTGTCAAACGCGAGAAGTTCAAGCCGCTGGGCGGGCCCGACGGCGGCAAGGGCGGGGACGGCGGGGACGTCATCCTGCGCGTGAGCGCCCAGACCACCACCCTGCTGGACTACCACCACGCCCCCCACCGCAATGCCGGCAACGGGGGCCCGGGCATGGGCGATTGGCGCGACGGCAGGATTGGCGAGACCCTCGTCCTCGACGTGCCGGACGGCACCGTGGTCAAGGACAAGGCCGGAACGGTCCTGGCCGACCTCGTGGGCGTCGGCACCGAGTACATTGCCGCGGCCGGCGGGCAGGGCGGGCTGGGCAATGCGGCCCTGTCCTCCCAGAAGCGCAAGGCCCCCGGCTTCGCCCTGCTCGGCGTGGAGGGGGACCAGCGGGACATCGTCCTGGAACTGAAGTCCATCGCCGACATCGCCCTGGTCGGCTTTCCCTCGGCCGGAAAGTCCAGCCTGATCGCCGCCATGTCCGCCGCACGGCCCAAGATTGCCGACTACCCCTTCACCACCTTGGTGCCCAACCTCGGCGTGGTCCAGTCCGGTGACGTCCGCTTCACCATCGCCGACGTCCCGGGGCTGATCGAGGGCGCCAGCGAAGGCAAGGGCCTGGGCCACAACTTCCTGCGCCACGTGGAACGCTGCGCCGCCCTGGTCCATGTCCTGGACTGTGCCGCGCTGGAACCGGACCGCGACCCCATCTCCGACCTGGCCGTCATCGAGGCGGAACTTGACCGCTACGCCGTGGACATGGGCTTTGCCGGCCCCGACGGCGAGGTGGTGCCACTGAACGCCAGGCCGCGCCTGGTGGCGTTGAACAAGGTGGACGCCCCGGACGGGCGCGACATGGCCGAGTTCGTCAAGGGCGACCTGGAAGCCCGCGGATACCGCGTGTTCGAGGTGTCCGCGGCCAGCCACGAGGGCCTGCGCCAGCTCGGCTTTGCCATGGCCGAGATTGTCCAGGAAGCCCGCGACGCCGTGGCCGCCGCCCCCGTCAAGGCCACCCCCGTTGTGCTGCGGCCGCGCGCCGTGAACGCCACCCCGTTCACGATCCGCCGTGAAGAAAAGAACCTGGAGCCGCTGTTCCGGGTCATCGGCGAAAAGCCCGAACGCTGGGTCCGCCAGACCGACTTCCAAAATGAGGAGGCCATCGGCTACCTCGCCGACCGCCTGGCCAAGGCAGGGGTGGAAACAGGCCTGTTCAAGGCCGGTGCCACGCCCGGTGACACCGTGGTCATCGGCGAGGACGACGGCATGATCTTTGACTGGGAACCGACCATGATGGGAGGTGCCGAGCACCTGGCCGCGCCCCGCGGCACCGACCTGCGCCTGCTGGACCTGGGCGACCGGCCCACCCGCGCCCAAAAGCGTGAAGAGCAGCAGGAACGCCGCGACGCCAAGGCCGCCGCCCGTGCCGAGCTCGAAGCCGAGCGCAAGGCCGGCATCTGGACCGAATCGACTAACCGCAAGCACGCCAGGGACGCCGTCATCCAATCCGACCTTGACGCCAACGGCGGTGCATCGGACGACGATGAGCTCTAGCGGGCTGGCCGCACGGGCCGACGCCGGCACCCGCCGGGCGATCGCCTCCGCGGCAAGGATTGTGGTCAAGGTGGGTTCCTCGTCGCTCACGTCCGTGGCCGGCGGCATCTCCGAGGTGGCGCTGAAAAACCTGGTCGACGTGCTGGCGCGCCGTCGCCTGGAGGGCACCGAGGTCATCCTGGTCTCCTCCGGCGCCATCGCCGCCGGGCTGCTGCCGCTGGGCCTCTCGCGGCGCCCCAAGGACCTGGCCACGCAGCAGGCGGCGGCCAGCGTGGGCCAGGGCCTGCTCATGGCCCACTACAACCGGGCCTTCATCAGCCACGGCGTCACGGTCTCCCAGGTGCTGCTGACCTCCGAGGACCTCACCCGGCGCAGCCAGTACGTCAACGCCCACCGTGCCTTGGAACGCCTGCTCCACCTTGGGGTGGTGCCCGTGGTGAACGAAAACGACACCGTGGCGACCCACGAAATCCGTTTCGGCGACAACGACCGCCTGGCCGCGCTGGTGGCCCACCTGGTCAAGGCCGACGCCCTCGTGCTGCTCTCCGACGTCGACTCCCTGTACGACGGCCCGCCCGCCGACGGCGCCCGGCGCATCAGCCACGTGGATTCGCCCGAAGACCTCGAAGGCATTGTCATCGGCAGCGCCGGCAAGGCAGGCGTGGGCACCGGCGGCATGGCCACCAAGGTCCAGGCCGCCCTGATCGCTGCAGAGACCGGCATCCCGGCCCTCGTCACGTCCACCGAAAACGCCGCCGCCGCCCTGGCCGGGGACGACGTCGGCACCTGGTTCAGCATCAACGGCAGCAAGCGCCCCGTCCGGCTGCTGTGGCTGGCCCACCTCGCCGACATCCGCGGGCGTCTGGTGCTTGACGACGGCGCCGTCCGGGCCGTGTGCGAACGGCACAAATCGCTCCTGCCCGCCGGCATCACCGCCGTCAGCGGCGACTTTGAGGCCGGCGACGCCGTGGAGCTCGCCGACTCGGCGGGCACCGTGGTGGCCCACGGCCTAGTCAACTACCAGAGCGCGGACCTGCCACAGATGCTGGGCCGCTCCACGAAGTCGCTGGCCAGGGAACTGGGCCGGGAGTACGAACGCGAGGTGGTCCACGTGGACGACCTCGTCCAGGTCCACGCCTGAGCACCCCGCCGGATGGCCCGCTGCTTGCCTTCCCCATGGGGGCCGGCCGGCCGCCTGTGGAGCGGGCCGCGTAACGTATGCCGCCGTGCCCTAGACTGGTGGCATGAGCGAGCAGATTGTTGAACAGATGACGGACGCCTCGGACGGGAACGCGTCGGCGGCCGCCGCCGAGGTGCGCGGCATCACCGAACGGGCACGCCGCGCCTCGCGACGCATGGCCGGAGCCAACCGCGCCTGGAAGGACAGGGGGCTGCGCGCCATTGCCGCGGCCCTGCTGGAAAACCAGGACAACATCCTGGCCGCCAACGCCAAGGACGTGGCCGCCGGGCGTGCCAACGGGACCTCCGCCGCCATGCTCGACAGGCTGTCACTGACCCCGCAGCGCATCGAAGGGCTCGCAGCGGCCCTGGAAAACCTCGCCACCCTGCCGGACCCCGTGGGGAACGTGGTCCGCGGCCAGACCCTGCCCAACGGCCTGCGCATGCGCCAGGTCAATGTCCCGATGGGCGTGGTGGCCGCCATCTACGAGGCCCGGCCCAACGTCACCGTGGACATCGCCGGGCTGGCCCTCAAGAGCGGCAACGCCGTGATCCTGCGCGGCGGCACCGCCGCGGCGCACACCAATGAAGCGCTGCTGGACATCCTCCGCGACGCCCTCGACTCCGTCAAGCTGCCCGCCGACGCCGTCCAGTCCGTTGACAAGTACGGCCGTGAGGGTGCCAACCTGCTCATGAAGGCCCGCGGCCAGGTGGACGTGCTCATTCCCCGCGGCGGGCGCGAGCTCATTCAGACCGTTGTGCGGAACTCTGCCGTTCCGGTCATTGAAACCGGCGAAGGCAATGTGCACATCTTCATCGACGCCAGCGCCAAGGAGGAAATGTGCGTGAACATCCTCCTCAACGCCAAGACCCAGCGCCCCAGCGTCTGCAACACCGTCGAGACGCTGTTGGTCCACAAGGACTCCACCGTGGCCCCGGCCGTCCTGAAGGCCCTGTCCGACGCCGGGGTGCGCCTCCACGTGGACGGGCGCATCGCCCCGCTGGTCCCCGCCGGGGCAACCAGCTTCCCGGCCACCGACGAGGACTGGGCCACCGAGTACATGGACCTTGACCTGGCCGTCAAGATGGTGGACTCGCTGCCGGAGGCCGTCGCGCACATCCGCCAATGGAGCACGGGGCACACCGAGGCCATCCTCACCAACGACCTCGCCAACGCCGAGACGTTCATTGCCGAGATCGACTCGGCCGCCGTCATTGTCAACGCCAGCACCCGCTTCACCGACGGCGGGGAGCTGGGACTCGGCGCCGAGGTGGGGATTTCCACCCAGAAGCTCCACGCACGGGGCCCGATGGGGCTCAGCGAACTGACCACGACCAAATGGATTGTCCAGGGCGAGGGTCAGGTCCGCGGCTGACAACGGGGTCCCGGAACCGGGAAATCGGCCCGGACCGCGTGGCCGGTGCGGCAGCGGCAACGGATACCACGTACCATTAGAGGGAATCCACGCAACGAACGGCAGGGTGCACTTTTCAAGGGCATCCGGCCACCAACCCTAGGGGAGAAATAATGCTGACCCAGCTTGCCGGCGTCGTCCTTGCCGAAGCAGCCGCACATGAAGAGCCGTGGCCGTTGATTGCGCCTCCGTATGTGATCGGCGGGACCGTTCTGGCCATCCTGCTGGTGCTGATGTTCATCTGTGTTTCCTTCATGAACCTCGGAAACCGCCATGAGCCCGTTGAGGCTGCGGACAACCCCCACAAGCAGCACACCAACAAGCACATGCACCACGAGGGCCAGGTGTCCTCCGATCACTGAGGACCCGCGCACGCTGCCCCCTGCAGGGGGCAGCGGCGGCCGTCTCCGGGTTGGAGTCATGGGTGGCACGTTTGATCCAATCCACCATGGACACCTTGTCGCAGCCAGCGAGGTTGCGAGCGTCTTCAAGCTGGACGAAGTAATTTTTGTGCCCACGGGGGAGCCGTGGCAGAAGGCGAAGCGAAAGGTCAGTGCGGCCGAACACCGCTACCTGATGACGGTGATTGCCACCGCCGCAAACCCCCAGTTCACCGTCAGCCGGGTTGACATTGACCGGCCGGGGCCCACCTTCACCATTGACACGCTGCGCGACCTGAAGCGGATGCGCCCGCAGGCGGACCTGTTCTTCATCACCGGTGCGGACGCCATGGCGCAGATCATGTCATGGAAGGACAACGAGGAATTGTGGAACCTGGCACACTTCGTCGGCGTGACCCGGCCGGGTCACGTACTCGACGACATGGGCAGGTCCGACGTAAGTTTGTTGGAAGTGCCCGCCATGGCCATCTCGTCCACGGACTGCCGCACCAGGGTCAAGGAACACAATCCGGTCTGGTACCTGGTGCCGGACGGGGTGGTGCAATACATTGCCAAATACGGGCTGTACGTCCAGCCGGACAGCGATACGGGCGCAAGGGCCCTGCCGGTGACTTCTAGTACTGAATGAGTAAGTGATGAGCAAGGATCAGGAGCCGGTTCGCAGCCGCAGGCAACTGCGGGAGGCGAACGTGGCGCAAACGCAGGGCGCACCGGGGAAGGCCCCGGTGCCCATTGTGGCTGCCCCCTCGACCGCCGATGTGGAGCGCCGCGGCCGGCGTACCCAACCCGGTGCGCCTGTTGATGCGGGAGCGAAGGGGACGCCCGCGGCCGGGGGACCCGCACCAAGTGCTGCGCAGGCCGCCCCCGCCAACCGCGGTGCCGCACCCGCCCCGCGCGAACGCCAGTCCCAGACCCGCGCCCGTGACCGGGCGGCCCTGCGGGCCTACAAGGAGCTCGTGGACGCGGCGCCGGCGCAGCAGAATCCGCTTCCCTCACGCCGCGCCCTGCGCCAGGCCCAGCTCGACGCCGAGCGCGCGCCGGTCACCAGCATCACCCCCGTTGTCCAGCCCGCCAAAGCGCACGCGCAGGCCAAGGCCGTGCCTCCCGTGCCGCCCACCGCACCCGCAGCCGGGCCGGCAGGACCTGCCCGGCCCGCAGCCACCGCCGCCCCCAAGCCTGGCGGCAAGCCTGCCCCGGGGACCGTGGGCAAGCCCGCCGGTGCGCCCGCCGCCAAGGCCGCCCCGGGAGCCGGAACAGCAGCCCCTGACGCCGCAGCCCCCGGGAACGAGGCGCCGCACCGCGCCCGCATGGGCCGCAGGGCCTCCGCCGCCGCCCCGGACTCGCCGGCGGCCGCCGCCGGGACGCGGGGCGCCGCCCCCACGGCGGGCCGCCCGCCGGCCCAGCGCCCGGACACGGGTGCCCTCCCGGCCCGGCAGAATCCCGCCACCGGTTCGGTCCCGGCCCAGCGCCCGGCCCGGCCCGTGCCGGGAATGCCCTACCCCTCGGTCTCCGTAGGTCCCCGGACACCCCCCGGCCAGGCGCCGAGCACCGAGGAACTGCGTCTGTTGGCCGAACAGCGGGCACAGTCGGACCGTGCCGCCATCCTGGACCAGCGCGCCCAAGCCCGCGAACGGCTGGCGCAGGAGAGCGCAAAGTCCCGGCGCGAGCCGGCCGACCCCACGGCCACCAACAACCTGGCCATGGTCACACCCATCGAGTTTGTCGAGGTGCCAGGGGCGGAAAGGCCCGTCATGCGCCCGCCGTCGACCACCCACGTGCCCATCGTCACCCGTTCCACGCCCAGGCTGGCACCGTCCCGCAGGCCCCAGGCCGGCAAGCAGGCAGCCGGCAAGGCGGCCGCGGGTAAGCCTGCCGCAGGCACAACAAACCAAGCGCCGGACCCCAACGCGGAGCGTTTTGACGCTGCCCTGGCCGCCCGGTCCGTGCACCGGCCGGGGCCGGGCAGCCGCCCGCTCACGGGAGGGCGCAGCGGCACGCTTCAGCGTGCGGAGGCGATGGCCGGCGTCGTCCGTCCAGGGGCGGCGGTGCAGGCGGCTGCCGTGACCCGGACACAGATGCCCCCCATGCCCGCCGACTACGCCCACGGGCTGGAGCCGCTGGACGCCGTCACCGCCGGCCTGGGACGCACCCAGCGCAACCTGCTCATCCAATGGGGCAGCATCATTCTTGGCGGTGCGGCACTGGTTGTCGGTGCCGTCATGTTCATCACCGCGCTGGCACACTAGCGCCGGACCGACCAAAGGACAATTTAGTGACCGCAACACAACACTCGATCGAGGTGGCCCGGGCAGCAGCGCGGGCGGCGTCGGACAAGCTCGCCCAGGACCTCATCGCCCTGGATGTGAGCGACCGGCTGGCCATTACGGACATCTTCTTCATCGCCTCCGCCCCCACCGAACGCCAGGTCAACGCCATCGTGGACGGCATCGAGGACGAGCTGCACAAGTTTGACATGCGCCCCGTACGCCGCGAAGGCCGCTCGGGGGGACGCTGGGTGCTGCTGGACTACGCCGACATCGTGGTGCACGTCCAGCATGAGGAAGACAGGATCTTCTACGCCCTGGAGCGCCTCTACGCCGACTGCCCCGTGGTGGACCTGCAACTGCCCGAGTCCGATCCTTCGGTCAAGCAGGACGCCGCCCAGGGTGTGGACGCCGGGTAGTTCCCATCAACACCGAACCTGGGGCGTCCGCCGTGCCGGAGCCCGCCGCCGCACCGGGGCAGGAGCCTGCCCTGCGGACACCGGCACAATCCGTCCTTCAGCCCGCCGGCCCACGCCGCAGGGTGATCTTTTGGCGGCACGGGCGCACCGGCTGGAATGCGGCGCGGCGTTTTCAGGGCCAGAGCGACATCCCCCTTGACGAGGTGGGCGCCGGCCAGGCAGAGCGCTCCGCGGCCTTGCTGGCCGGCAAGCTGGCCGCCCTGCCCGGCCCGGGCGCGGTAAGGATTGTCTCCTCCGACCTGTCCCGGGCCTTCGCCACGGCGCAGGCCCTTGCGTCGCTGACCGGGGAAGCCATCACGGTGGACGCGCGCCTGCGTGAAACGTACGGCGGACGCTGGGAGGGGCTCGCCTTCGAGGAGATTGAGCGGGCCTATCCGGCGGAGATCAAGCTCTGGCAGCTCGATGAACCCACCGTGCGCGCGGGCGGCGGCGAGACCAGGCGGGAGGTGGCCGGGCGCATGGTGGCGGCCATCCTGGACGGGATTGACGCCATGCCCGAAGGCGGCACCCTGGTGGTGGCCACGCACGGCGGGGCCACCCGCGTGGGCCTGGCCAAGTTGCTGGGACTGCCCGAGGAACTGTGGCGCACCCTCTCGGGGCTGTCCAACTGCCATTGGTCCGTGGTGGAGCAGTCCCAGCCGTCGCTGGCCGGGGCCAGCGAATGGCACTGGCGCCTGACTGAACACAACGTGGGCACCCTGCCCCAGCCGTTCGAGGCGCCCGAAGACCTGGCCGAACCCGTCGAGGATTAGCTCCATGACGGGCCAAAACCGGAGTGGTTCCGGGGGATTGCGGCCCGATTTGGCAACCTGAAGAAACGTGTTCTAGGATAGACAAGTTGCTTCGGCCAAGACCGAAAGGTCAAGGAAAAAGCAAGTGTTTGGGGCTGTGGCGCAGCTGGTAGCGCACCTGCATGGCATGCAGGGGGTCAGGGGTTCGAGTCCCCTCAGCTCCACCAAACACACCACGGAATCCGGGGTAGTTTGCAATTGAATATCCAATGTTTGGGGCTGTGGCGCAGCTGGTAGCGCACCTGCATGGCATGCAGGGGGTCAGGGGTTCGAGTCCCCTCAGCTCCACCAAATCAAGGAAGTCCGCATGCTGTCCCCGGCATGCGGACTTTTTTGTCTGCCGCGCACCGGGTGCCGTCACCGGCATCGCTGCAAGCCGTAGCGCCGCCCGCCGGGGCGCGCATTCAAACAATGGAAGAATGGTGGCCATGTGCACTTGCGCCCCGGCCGGCCCCCGGCACCCCAACCAGCGGCTTCCTTCCCCAGCAGGTTCCCCCGCCCGGTGCCTGCCGTGAGGTGCCCCTGCAACAGCGGCGACACGCTTGAGGCGTGTTGTGGCAGGTTCCTTGACGCGCCGGCCGGCACACGGTTTGCCCCCACGGCCGGGGCCCTCATGCGCTCACGCTATACGGCCTTTGCCACCGGCAACGCAGCGTACCTGCTGCGCACCTGGCACCCGGACACCCGCCCGGGGAGCGTGGGCCTGGACCCGGGCCAGCAGTGGTACCGCCTGGACATCCTTGACACCGTCCGCGGCGGCCCCCTGGACCACGACGGCATTGTTGCGTTCCGGGCGCACTTCCGCGCCGGGGGCGCCCGGGACAGCCTCCTGGAAACCAGCCGTTTTGTGCGGATCGGCAGGCAGTGGCTGTACGTGGACGCCCTGTAGCTCCGGGCGTCAGTCCTCTTCGGCGGTGCCCCCGGTGTCGGTGGAGCGGCCCGGCTCGGGGTTGCGTCCGGTCTCCGGGGCTTCGGCCAGCGCCCGGCGGGCGTGCAGGATGTCGCCAATGAACCAGTCGTAGAGGATGACGCCGACCACGCCGCCCACGAGCGGGCCGACTATCGGCACCCAGAAGTACCAGCTGTACGCACCGGGAATGCCGCTTGCCGTCCCCGGCAGGGCCACGTCGCCCCAGCCGGCCATCCAGGCGAACAGCCGCGGCCCAAAATCACGGGCCGGATTGATGGCGTATCCGGCGTTGGCACCAAAGGACATGCCGATGGCCGCCACGGCCAGGCCGATCATGAGCGGCGCCATGCTGGCCTTGACGGCTGCGTTCCGGGCGTCAACGATGGCCACGACGAGGATCACCAGCAGGGCGGTGCCGACCACC
Organism: Arthrobacter sp. STN4; assembly: GCF_024539665.1. Lineage (NCBI taxonomy): Bacteria > Bacillati > Actinomycetota > Actinomycetes > Micrococcales > Micrococcaceae > Arthrobacter > Arthrobacter sp. STN4. The sequence continues at coordinate 36,927 of NZ_JAKZGX010000007.1, read as the reverse complement.
TGGTCGATGAACGGGATGGTGAGGTTGCCGTTGAAGTAGGGTGCCGGGAAGGTGGCGAAGATGGAGAAGGTGATGAAGCCCTTTCCGGAGTCCCTGGGCTGGTCCCCCAGGGCCTTGTTAAACGCGTCGATGGCGTTGTAGTACACCAGGTACAGCAACGCGGCGGCGGCAAACGCGCCCACCACCTGGGAGACGATGTAGGGAATGACCTTGTTCCAGGCGAATTTCCGCCGAACGGCGAAGGCCAGCGTGACGGCAGGGTTGATGTGGGCCCCGCTCACGCCGCCGGCCACATAAACGCCCATGGTCACGGCCAGGGCCCAGCCCCAGGTGATCAGCAGCCAGTCTCCGGCGCCTTGGAAGAAGATGTTGGCGCCGGCGGTGCGCCCGCTGCCAGGCAGTGCGGCCACGGCCATGGCGACCACACCGTCGCCAAAAAGTATCAGGACGAAGGTGCCAAGAAACTCGGCCAGGCATTCGCCCCACAAACCGCCCACACGCTTGAGCCCGCTGCCGTTGCGTACGGTGTTTCGCAGTGGCGTGATTTCGCTCATGGTAACCCCTTAAGTCGTCTTTGACGGCGACATCGCTGTTGACTTGAGTGCTTGAGTGACTGATTTGATTCTAGGACGGATGTGATGTATTGCACATGTCGACTTTGTCACACGGGGCCGGGCGGGCGGCGCGGCTAAACTTGGTGCGGGCCCCGGCGCCGGGGCCATTGTGAAGGGGCACCATGAGCAGCATGCAGGATCCCGGCCCGGGCGGACCGGCCACCGCGAGCTTTGATTTCCCCGCATTGCGGCGCTTTCCGGACATTGAGGCCCCCAACCTTTACGCGCACGACGCCACGGATGAGTTGATCCTGGCCGGGGCCGCGGACCGCCTGGCGGCACTCGCCGGCACACACGACGGCGGTTCCCTGGCCGTTGTGGGCGACCGTTACGGTGCGCTGGCCCTGGGCGCGGCGGCCCGGCACGGCCTGGCCGGCATCCGTGTCCACCAGGATGCGCTGTCCGGTGAGCTGGCAGCGGCCAACAACGCCGAACGGCTGGGGCTCGCGGGCCGCCACGTGTCCATGCCGTTGGTGCCCGGCCTGTTTTCCGGAGCCACGGTGGTCCTGTGGCAGCTGCCGCGGAGCCTGGACGAGCTGGCCGAGACGGCGGCACTGATCCGCACCCACGCCGCACCGGGCGTGCAGGTGGTGGCGGGCGGACGCGTCAAGCACATGACCCTTGCCATGAACGAGGTCCTGGGCAGCCACTTCCAACACGTAGTGCCCGGCCGGGCCTGGCACAAGTCCCGCCTGCTCATGGTGGACGGGCCGCGGGAGGGGGTGCTGGCACCGGACTTTCCGCGCAAGGAGTTCAACGCTCACCTGGGCCTGTGGCTGTGCGCCCACGGGGCAACGTTCGGCGGCACCAAACTCGACCTGGGCACCCGCTTCCTGCTCGACTTCCTGCCCCGGATGCGCCCCGCCGCCACCGCCGTCGACCTTGGCTGCGGCAACGGCACCATCGCCGCGGCCTTGGCGACGGCGCGCCCCGGGTTGCAGGTCTGGGCAACGGACCAGTCGGCCGCTGCTGTGGCCTCTGCAGCGGCCACGGCAGCGGCCAACGGGCTGGGGGCGCAGGTCACGGTGGTCCGCGACGATGCCCTGGCACGCTTCCCGGCCGGTTCGGCGGAGCTGGTGGTGCTCAACCCGCCGTTCCACGTCGGTGCCACCGTCCATGCCGGGATCGCACTGAAGCTCTTTGACGCGGCGGGCCGGGTCCTGGCGCCCGGCGGCGAGCTGTGGACCGTGTACAACCGGCACCTTGACTACCGCCCCCAGCTGCAGGGCCGCGTGGGTGCCACGGAGGTGATGGGGCGCAACAGCAAGTTCACGGTGGCGCGCTCCGTGGCCGGCTGGGGATCCCGGGGCTGAGGACCCCGGGCCGTGGCGTGCAGCACAGCCTTCATGCGAGGAGGTAGTGTTTCAGCGGAGGGAGTTGGGGCCTCGCCGCCAACCCGTTCCGTCATTCTCAAGGAGTCAATGTTGGGTGTTCCCGAGGCCACGGCGCCGCAGCGGCGCCGCGGCACCAACCTGCCCAAAATGGGCGATTTCAACCAGGCCGTCATCCTGGACTCCATCCGGCGCTCGGCGGAGGGGCTGAGCCGGGTGGAGCTGGCAGGATCGGCCGGGCTCGCCGCCCAAACCGTCTCCAACATTTGCCGCCGGCTGCTCGATGCCGGGCTGATCATGGAGGCCGGCAAGGAAGCCTCGGGCCCCGGCAAGCCCCGCACCATCCTGCGGCTGAACCCGAAGGGGATGTTCGCCGTCGGCGTCCACATCGACCCGGCCGTCACCAGCTTCGCCCTGGTGGATGCTGCCGGCACGGTGGTCGAATCCCTGGAGCAGCCCACCGACCTTGACAGCGCACCCGAAGCCGCTGTCGCCGCCATGGGTGGGCAGATCCGGGCGATCATTGAGCGCTCCGGCGTCGACCAGCTGCGCATCGCCGGGGTGGGGGTGGCCTTGCCGGGCCCCATCGACGCGGCCAGCGGCACCGTGGTGGATCCGCCGCACATGCCCGGCTGGCTGAGGGTGCCGGTGCGCAGCATCCTGCAGGAGGCCACGGGGCTGCCCGTCGTCATGGACAAGGACGTTACGGCCGCCGTGGTGGCCGAACTGTGGACCGGGGCCACGGGGACCGCGGCAAGCCTTGTCTACATCTACATCGGCACGGGCATCGGCGCCGGGCTCATCATGGGCGACGAGGTGGTCCGCGGCTCCTCGGGCAACGTGGGCGAGATTGGCCACATCATCACCGACCCGGACGGCGCGGAATGCGACTGCGGGCGCCGCGGCTGCGTCAAGGCCACCTGCATGCCTGAAACGCTTGTGGCCGAAGCCCGGGCGCTGGGCGTGCTGCCCGCAGTCGACCCGCAGAACCCGGCCGGACTGCAGGCGGACCTGGCTGCCGTCGCGGCAGCCGCCCAGGACGGCAACGCCGGTGCCGCCGGCGTCCTGGCCCGCTCCGCCCGCCGCATGGCCGGCGTCGTCTCGGTGCTGGCCAGCCTGCTGGACGTGGAAAGGGTGGTCTTTGGCGGGCCGTTCTGGCCGCCGCTGGCCGCCACCTACCTGGCGCAGGTGCCGGAAATCGTGCAGCAGCTCAGCGTGACCAGCGACGTCCACGCCCTCGACATCGCCGGCACGCAGCTGTGCCCCGGCGAGGAGGCCGTGGGCGCGGCCTGCCTCGTCATGGAAAAGACCTTCAGCCCCAACGCGGCCCGGCTGCTCCTGGACGCCAAGGGCTGAGGCTCCTAGTCCGAATCCTCGCGGACCTGCCCAAACGGGATGGCGTCATCCAGGTGCGCCTGGACGCCGTGCGGCAGCTGGACCACCTTCACCCCGTGGAGCTGGTCCGCCGCCGACTGCCGCAGGATGGGCAGCACGGTTGCCGTGAAATCCTCGTCCTTGCCCTCAAGGTACGCCAGGTATGACTCTGGTAACTGTTTCATGACCCCACAGTAGCGCCGGCCCGGCGGGGTGGACAGGGCCTGGCGAAAGTTCTTTCGACAGTGTGCGCAGGCATTGAAATCCGTACTTAATTCGGTTACACCGCCTGCCATGGCCGGCCCATGGTCCAAATTATTGGTCACAATCGGTAAAAAGCAGGAAAAATTCGGCATCCGCCTTGTCGCCGGCCGTTTGGCTGCATAGTGTTGGCAGTGCGTACTTTTCACAACGTGTGTCAGCGACCCTTCGCATGAGCAAGGGTGTGGGTGCCCCCATGTGGGCCTGACATTTGCTTGACGGAACACCGCCGCGCATTGCACCCCTCGTGGGTGCAGCGCCGTGTCTCCGCCGCCACTTCAACGACAAACCGTCCTGCCCCGGTGTTCTAGGCACCACAGGGTTGGGCCGACCCCTCGCCAAGGAACAGCAAATGTCCCCACCCCCTCCAGCACTGGCGCCCCCCGGCGCAAGTGCACCCATCGCGCTCTCCTACGAGCTCTTTCCACCCCGCAACCCAACGGCCTCGGCGTCCCTGTGGGACACCATCCGCGAACTTGAAGGAACCAGGCCGGACTACGTCTCCGTCACGTACGGGGCCAACGGCAGCAACCGGGACACCGCGGTCGAACTGCTCAACCGGCTCCTGACCGAAAGCACCCTGCGGCCGCTGGCCCACCTGACGTGCGTCGGCAACACGGCCGCCGAGCTGGCCGGGATCATCTCCGAACTGCTGGACCACGGCGTGCGCGGCATCCTCGCCCTGCGCGGGGACCTGCCCCGCGACCCCGCCGGGATTCCGCAGGCCGGATCCCCACGCTACGCCCAGGACCTGGTCGAACTGATCCGCCGCGTTGAGCAGGGCCGGTCCGCCCTGCTGTGCGCCGGCCGCGTGGCCATCGGTGTCGCGGCCTACCCGGCCAAGCATCCGGAGTCCCCGTCCGTGGAACACGACTTGGAAGTGCTGCTGGCCAAGCAGCGCTCCGGTGCCGACTTTGCCATCACCCAGGTGTTCTTCCACGCCGAGCAGTACCGCGACCTGGTGGTCCGCGCCCGCCGGGCCGGCGTCACCATCCCCCTGATTCCCGGCGTCATGCCGCTCACCAGCCTGCGGCGCCTCAAGCGCCTGGCCGAGCTGACCGGCGTCGAGCCCGCCCCGGGGCTGCTGGACGCGCTGGGGCGCGCCGCCGACGCCACCGCGGCGCGGCGGATCGGGGTGGCGGCCACGGTGGACCTGGCCCGGGCCGCACTCGATGCCGGGGCGCCCGGCATCCACCTGTACACCTTCAACGAACACGCCGCCGCGCTGGACGTGCTGGACAAGCTCCAGCTGCCGCGCCCTGCGCCGCTGCGGCGGCCGGCACAGCCTGAACTTGTGCGGGCATAAAACCCTTTGTGCACCCCCGCCTTGGCATTGACAACCCATTTACCCTAAGGAACCTCCCATGAGCAACACCCCCGCCTTCCCCGCCGCCTCCCTGCTTGGCTACCCGCGCATCGGCCGCCGCCGCGAACTGAAAAAGGCCGTCGAAGCGTACTGGACCGGCCAGATCGATGAAGCCGCCCTGGACGCCGCCGCCCGCGACATCCAGCTCGGCGCCGCCCGCCGCCTCCTGGACCTGGGCCTCACCGAAGCCGCCGCCGTCCCCGGCACGTTCTCCTTCTACGACCAGGTGCTCGACGCCACCACACACGTCGGCGCCGTCCCGGCCCGCTTCGGCGAGCTGCGCAACGCCGCCGGCGAACTGGACCTCAACGCCTACTTCACCCTGGCCCGCGGCACCAAGGAACAGCAGCCACTGGAAATGACCAAATGGTTCGACACCAACTACCACTACCTGGTGCCGGAAATCGGCCCGGAAACCACCTTCTCCGTGACATCCAACCGCATTGTGGAGCAGTTTGAGCTGGCCCGGGCCAACGGCATTGAGACCCGGCCCTACCTGGTGGGCCCGGTGACGTACCTGCTGCTGAGCAAGGCCTCCGACGACGCGCCGGCCAGCTTCTCCCCGCTGTCCCGCCTGGCAGACCTGCTGCCCGTGTACGCCGAACTGCTCACGCGGCTGGCGGCAGCGGGCGCCACCTGGATCCAGCTGGACGAGCCGGCCCTCGTTGCCGACCAAGACGTGCCCGTCGCGGAGCTCCAGGCCGCCGTGGCCCGGGCCTACGAGGTCCTGGCCTCGACGCCCGAACGCCCGGCCATCCTGGTCTCCACCCCCTACGGCGCACTGGGCGAACTGCTGCCGACGCTCGCCGCCACCGCCGTCGAGGCCATCCACCTCGACGTCTTCAAGGGCGCCCTGCCACCCGCTGCGGACCTGGCCCTGCTGGCCGGCAAGACCGTGGTTGCCGGCGTGGTGGACGGCCACAACATCTGGCGCAACGACCTGGCTGAATCCGCAGCCAGGCTGGATGCGCTCAAGGCCGCCGGCCTTGTGGTGGCCGTCTCCACCTCGACCTCCACGCAGCACGTCCCGCACGACGTCGAGGAGGAGACCCAGCTTTCGGCCGAACTGCGCAGCTGGCTGGCATTCGCTGACCAGAAGGCCGGCGAAGTGGTGACGCTCGCCGCCTATGTGGGGGACCCGGCGTCGGCCGCCACCGCCATTGCCGAAGCCTCCGCCGTGATCGCCTCCCGCGCCGCAGCCACCGGCGTCAAGCGTCCCGCCGTGCGCGCCCGGCTCTCCGCCCTGACGACGGCGGACTTCAACCGCTCCGACTACGCCGTGCGCGAGGCGGCGCAGCTGCAATCGCTGCAACTTCCGCCGCTGCCCACCACCACCATCGGATCCTTCCCCCAGACAGGCGAAATCCGCGGCGCCCGCGCCCGCGCCCACAAGGGCACCATCACCGGCGAAACCTACACGCAGCTGATGAAGGACGAGATCAAGCGCGTCGTGGGCCTGCAGGAGGAGCTCGGCTTTGACGTGCTGGTGCACGGCGAACCCGAACGCAACGACATGGTCCAGTACTTTGCCGAAAACCTGGAGGGCTTCGACGTCACGGTGCACGGCTGGGTGCAGTCGTACGGCAGCCGCTGCACGCGCCCGTCCATCCTGTGGGGCGACGTCACCCGCGAGAAGGCAATCACGGTGGAATGGGCCGCCTATGCGCAGTCGCTGACGGCCAAGCCCATGAAGGGCATGCTCACCGGCCCCGTCACGATCCTGGCCTGGAGCTTTGTCCGCGACGACCAGCCGCTGGGCGAGACCGCCAACCAGGTGGCCCTCGCACTGCGGGACGAGATCGCGGATCTCGAGGCAGCCGGCATCAAGGTCATCCAGGTTGACGAGCCCGCCCTGCGCGAGCTGCTGCCGCTGCGCCGCGCCGACCAGCCCGACTACCTGGACTGGTCCGTGAACGCCTTCCGCCTGGCCACCGCGGGCGCCGCCGACAGCACCCAGGTCCACACCCACCTGTGCTACTCGGAATTCGGCGTGGTCATCGACGCCATCGATGGGCTGGATGCCGACGTCACCTCCATCGAGGCCGCCCGCTCGCGCATGGAAGTTGTCAACGACCTGGAAAGCCACGGCTTTGGCCGCGGCGTGGGCCCGGGCGTGTACGACATCCACAGCCCCCGCGTCCCCGGCCAGGCGGAGGTCGCCGAACTGCTCGGCAAGGCGGTCAGCCACGTGCCCGCCCGCCAGCTCTGGGTCAACCCGGACTGCGGCCTGAAGACCCGCGGCTACGCCGAGACCGAGGAGTCCCTGCGCAACCTGGTCGCCGCCACCCGGGAGGTCCGCGCCCAGCTGGTGTAGGCACCCGGGCCTGACATACGACGGCGGTCCGTGCCTCCCGTGGGGGAGTCACGGGCCGCCGTCGTGCATTCACGGGCCTAATGGGCCCCGGGCATTCAGCAGGGGCGCCGCCTCCCCAGCCGGTGCCGGCATGGCAGTTGTGCACAGAACGGGGGACGGGGGCTTCCGGGCCGCACCGCATGCGGCAATGCTGGATGGCGGGTGGTTCGTGAACCGCAGGGAACCAAGGAGGTGTGCGGCGTGGAGGTGCCTGGGTGGCTGGAAGAAGCGGGCTGGGACGGCGGGGGAGCCGGTGTTTCCCCGGTCGGTGCCGCCGGTGCAGCACAAGAGGCGGACGCGTGGTCCCTGCCCGGTTCGGCGGCCGCCCTGGTGGAACATGCCCGCCACTTCACCGCGGCCGTGGCGGAGGGGCTCGGCGCACCGCTGCTGGAGCTGGCGGACCATCAGTTCGCGGATGCCGTGCAGCTGGCAGCCCAGGCCCGCCCCGGGGACCCGATTGCCGTGGACGGGCAGGTGCGGGACGCCGTCGGCGCCGCAGGTGCAGCCTTGATAGATGCCATCCGGGAGCTGGAAAACGTCAAGAACGCGGCAGCCGGGGCCCAGGCGAAGGCCGAGGTCTTGTTCGGGGTCATCGAAGCGACACGGCAGGCGCAGCTGGGGATCAGGGGGAGTGCCTTGGGCAGGGGGACCGTGTTGGCCGTGGCACTGGCCCGCAGGGAGTCCCAATGGACAGCCGGCCGGCATGTCGCCTCGGCCACCCGGATTGTGCGGGAAATGCCCCGGACGCTCGAAGCATGTTCGAACGGCGTTCTAACAGAGCGCAGGGCTGCCATCATTGAAGCGGGCACCGAATTTCTCACCCCGGACCAGCGGCACGCCGTGGACGAGGCCATTGCCGGTGACGCCGCGACGCTCGAATCCATGGGGGACAAGGAACTGGATGCCGCCGTCAAGCAGATGGCGTACGAGTTTGACTGCAACGCTTTCACCAAGCGCCTGCACAAGGCGGAGTCGGAACGCCATGTCAGCCTGAAGCCGGAGGCGGACGGCATGGCCGCGTTGAAGGCCTTCCTGCCGCTCAAGCAGGGGGTGGCAGTCCTGAAGGCACTGAAAGCCGTGGCGGACTCGGCCCGCAATGCCGGGGACAAGCGCACCCAGGGGCAGCTCATGGCGGACGTGCTCACACACCGGCTGCGGCAGCACCTTCCCTGTCAGGGCGCAGAGGGCGCACCGGAGAAGAAACCACGGGCAGCAGGGGACAGCGGATGCCTCACGGCAGGGGAGGCCGAAATCCACCTCGACCTGATCATGACGGACAGGGCCCTGTTCGACGGCGCGGACGACCCCGCGATCCTCACCGGCTTCAGCCCCGTTCCCGCGGCCGCCGCGAGGGCAATGGTCACCAACACGGCGGGCCAGGCACAGGTATGGTTGCGACGGCTCTACACGCATCCGGAATCCGGCAGCCTCATGTCCATGGATTCCCGGAGCAGGCTGTTCCCCGAGGTCATGAAGCGGTTCCTGTTCGACCAGGACCAGTTCTGCGCCAACCCGTGGTGCGGCGCGCCCATCAGGGACTACGACCACATCAAGTCGTTCATGGCGGGAGGCTCCACCACCGTTTCCAACGGCCAGGGGCTGTGCCAACGCTGCAACCTGGCCAAGGAAGTGCCCGGATGGAGCAGCGAGGCCGCCACCGGGGCCGACGGGCGGCCCGTCACCGTCACGCGGACGCCCACCGGCCACAGCTACAGCTCGGCCAAGCCGGTGCTGCCGGGAACGGTCCGTGGTGGCAGGCCCCCGGGTAGTGCAGCCTCCACCGCCTCCGATCCACCAGCCCAAGGGCCGTAGCACGGGTACATTGAGACCATGAGCACACAGGCATCCCGCCCAGGGAGCATTCGCGACGCCGTCACTGCCGCGCGGTCACTGTTCGCCACGGGGGCAAGCAAACCCCTGGCCTGGCGGCTGGACCGGCTCAAGGCAATGAACCAAATGCTCCTGGACCATCGGGACGACTTCAGCTCCGCGCTCGCAGCCGACCTCGGCAAGCATCCAGCCGAGGCCTGGCTGACAGAGATTGGCTTCCTCACCGCCGAAATCTCCCACACCGCCAAGCATCTGAAACGGTGGCTCGCGCCGCAAAGGGTGGAGGTCCCGCCGGCACTCCAGCCGGCCAAGGCCCACACCGTGCTCGAACCTTTGGGCGTTGTGTTGGTCATTGCACCGTGGAACTACCCCATCCAGCTGCTCCTGGCCCCCGTTATCGGTGCGCTCGCAGCCGGTAACACGGTGGTGGCCAAGCCGAGCGAAATGGCGCCCGCCTGTTCCGCCGCCCTGGCGCGGTGGGTCCCTGAGTACCTCTCCGGTGCCGTCACCGTGGTGGAAGGCGGGGTGCCGGAAACCACGGAGTTGTTGGCGGAACGGTTCGACCATATTTTTTACACCGGAAACGGGCGGGTGGGACGGATTGTCATGGAGGCCGCGGCCAGGCACCTGACCCCGGTGACCCTGGAACTGGGCGGCAAGTCCCCGGTGTACATTGACGACACCGTTGACATGAAGGCTGCAGCGGCACGAATTGCGTGGGGGAAGTTTATGAACGCGGGCCAGACGTGCGTGGCGCCGGACTACGTCCTGGGCACGCCCGGTGCCCTGGCCCGGCTGGCCAGGGAGCTTGGCAAGGCCATTCTGGCCCAGCACGGGGATGATCCTGCCCACAGCCCTGCCTATGGACGCATGGCCACCGACGCCGCCTTCGCCCGTGTAGCCGGGATGCTGGAACAGGACCTGAGGCACGGGGAAGGTTCCCGGCTGGTGAGTGGCGGACGCCATGAGGCAGCCACCCGGTACATCGAGCCGACCGTGCTCCATGTGGGATCCGGCGCCGCACTCATGAAGGAGGAGATCTTCGGGCCCGTCCTGCCACTGGTCACCGTGGAGTCGGCGCAGGACGCCATCAACTTCATCAACGTCCGCGACAAGCCGCTGTCGTTGTACGTCTTCAGTTCAGACACCGGCGTGCGGGCGGCCTTTACGCAACGGACGTCATCCGGCGCGCTGAACTTCGGCGTGCCCGTGGCCCACCTTTCAGTTCCAGGACTGCCCTTTGGCGGGGTGGGGGCCAGCGGCATGGGCAATTATCACGGACAACATTCAGTGCACACCTTCTCCCACCGGAAGCCTGTGCTGGACAAGCCGCTGTCGCCGGACACCCTCGCCCTGGTCTATCCACCCTCTGGTGCCTTGAAGCGGCAGGTCATCACGCGCCTCGTGGCCCCTGCGAAGAGACGACTGCGCGCCAGGTAGCATGCCGGCTGCGGCACGGCGTCGATCCAGCATGGAACGTGTGCCTATGCGGGAGTGTCCAGCGAGCTGGTGCGTGTCAGTTCGCCGAGGATGCCGGATATTTTGTCCATGAACACCTCGGTCCGCGGCGTGTGCCCGTCATTGATCAGCAGGGCGAATATATTGCGCGCCAGGCGGATTTCCGGGACGTCGAGCACCACCACGTCATCCGGCCGGCGGGTCAGCGCCAATTCCGGGACCAGGGCCGCGCCCAGGCCAACGGAGGCCAGCTGCAGGCTGGCATTGAAGTCGTCGCTGTAGGCCGCCACGCGCGGATGCAGGTTGCAGCTGGCAAAAAGCCGCTCGATCACCGTCGCGTCGGAGGTGCCCGGGTGGTGCATGATCCAGGGCATGTCTGAAAGTTGTCCCGCTTCCACGCTGGCGCCGGGTCGGATGCCCCAGGACTTGGGCAGCACGACGCGGAAATTGTCGTCGCCCACCCACTGCCGGTTGATCGTGTGCGGCCACGCCAGCCCGGACTGGCCCACCTGGTAGACGAGTGCGACGTCCAGTTCGCCGCCGCTGCGCAGCCCGGAGATGGTTTGCTGCGGCTCGCCCACCGAAACGTGGAGATTGATGCCCAGGCCGGGCCAGTCGGGGCTGCGCAGCAGGCGGGGGAGCACATATGTTGCCAGCGACGGAAAAATGCCCAGCCGCAGTTCCTGGCTGGTTCCCTGCTCCGTGCGGGCACTGGCCGCCAGCAGGGCATCGATGTCGGTCAGGACCTTGGCGGCGTGCCGGCTCATCACCAGCGCGGCTTCCGTCGGCGTGACACTGCGGGCGGTGCGCTGGAAGAGGGACACGCCGGCATCACGCTCCAGGGCCGACATCTGCTGGGAGACGGCGGACGCCGTGTACCCCAGCACGGTGGCGGCTGCGGCAAAGGAACCGCGGCGGACCACCTCCAGCAGCGTCTTCAGGTGGATCGGGTTGATCACTCCGTGTCCCTTCCCGCACCGCGCAGGGCGCCCGGTGATTTCGCGCAGCGACGTCTTCGCTGGGCCGGCCGGTCCTGCAAGCATATGTGCGCCGTGCCCCGGTCCACACCGTCCCGCACACCTTGCGGCACGACACGCCGGACCCGCACGACACGCCGCCTGGATTTAAGTGCTCAACTACTCCACAGCCTGTGGACAGAGGGACCTTAAACGTTGGAATCCTGCGCTTTTAATCCGCCGGGCCTGTGGACTACCGGTGCATAAAATGACATACTTGTAATACATCATCTTGGGGTCGTTCCCGGGAGCGTGCACTACATGTAGTATCGAGTACAGCAATTCAAGCAGTTCGGAAAGTCATCCGGAACGCTGGCGAGGCCAAGGGCAACAGCTGTCAGGCCCCTCCGACAGCGGGCGCGCCGTACGCGGGACGCGAATGCCAATTCCACACCGTTTTTTATGACAAGGGGACCTCGATCATGACCGTCACGGTTTACACCAAGCCCGCCTGTGTTCAGTGCAACGCCACCTACCGTGCACTGGACAAAAAGGGCATCACGTACCAAAGCGTGGACATCACTGAGGATCCCGCGGCGCTGGAACGCCTGCTCAGCCTGGGCTACCAGCAGGCGCCCGTCGTGATCACGGATGCCGACCACTGGTCCGGCTTCCGTCCGGACAAGATCGCCGCCATCGCCCAGGCCGGTGGGAGCGAAGCGTCGAACGTAGCTTGAGTTCCGGCGGGCCAGGTGCCTCCCGGACCACAAAATTTCATGTGCCGCATGGGCACAAGGGTGGGGCTGACCGTCGAATGGTCGGCCCCACAACAGCAAGGAAACACACCAGGAAGCGATGACCATGTCAGCCGTTGCAGCAACGCCAGCTGCGAGCCGGGAAACCGGAAGGCATACCGGCAGCAGCCTGATCTACTTTTCGTCAATTTCCGCCAACACGCACCGCTTTGTTGGCAAACTCAACATGGAGGCGGCGCGCCTGCCGATCCACACCCGCGAGGACACCCTGGTGGCGCATGCGCCATACGTCCTGGTCCTGCCCACCTACGGCGGGGATTCAGGGCACGGAGCCGTCCCCAAGCAAGTCATCAAGTTTCTCAACGTACCCGGCAACCGGGCACTGATCCGCGGCGTCATCGGCGCCGGCAACACAAATTTTGGTGAAACCTACTGTCTGGCCGGGGACATCATCTCGGTCAAATGCCAAGTACCGCATCTCTACCGTTTTGAATTGATGGGCACGTCGGATGACGTGGACCGCGTTCACGAAGGATTGGAAGAATTTTGGACACGATTGTCTCAGCAGCAGACGCAGCCGTGAAGTCGAACAAGGACATGCCGGCAGCATGGGAAGGACTCGGTTACCACGAGCTGAACGCCATGCTCAACCTGTACAACTCCGAGGGCAAGATCCAGTTCGACGCCGACCGCGCCGCCGCCCGCCAGTACTTCCTGCAGCACGTGAACAACAACACGGTGTTCTTCCACGACCTGGAAGAGAAACTGGACTACCTGGTCAAGAACGAATACTACGAGCGCGAAACGCTTGACCAGTACACGATGAACTTCATCCGCGACCTCTACAACCACGCCTACAAGAAAAAGTTCCGCTTCGAGACGTTCCTGGGTGCGTTCAAGTTCTACACGTCCTACACCTTGAAGACGTTTGACGGCAACCGGTTCCTGGAGCGCTACGAGGACCGCGTCTGCATGGTGGCCCTGCACCTGGCCCGCGGAAACGAGCAGCTGGCCGTCAAGATGGTGGACGAAATCATCGAGGGCCGCTTCCAGCCCGCCACGCCGACATTCCTGAACGCCGGCAAGAAGCAGCGTGGCGAATTGGTCTCCTGCTTCCTGCTGCGCATCGAGGACAACATGGAGTCCATCGGGCGCTCCATCAACTCGGCCCTGCAGCTGTCCAAGCGCGGCGGCGGCGTGGCCTTCGCCCTGACCAACATCCGCGAGGTGGGCGCCCCCATCAAGCAAATCGAGAACCAGTCCTCGGGCGTGATCCCCGTCATGAAGCTCCTTGAGGACAGCTTCTCCTACGCCAACCAGCTCGGTGCCCGCCAGGGTGCCGGAGCCGTGTATCTGCACGCCCACCACCCGGACATCAACCGCTTCCTGGACACCAAGCGCGAGAACGCCGACGAGAAGGTGCGCATCAAGACCCTCTCGCTGGGCGTCGTGGTTCCGGACATCACCTTCGAGCTGGCCAAGCGCGACGAGGACATGTACCTGTTCTCCCCGTACGACGTCGAAAGGGTCTACGGCGTGCCGTTCTCCGACATCTCGGTCACCGAGAAGTACTACGAGATGGTGGACGACGCCCGCATCAAGAAGACCAAGATCAAGGCCCGCGAGTTCTTCCAGACCCTCGCCGAGATCCAGTTCGAGTCCGGCTACCCGTACATCATGTTTGAAGACACCGTCAACCGGGCCAACCCGATCGACGGCAAGATCATCATGAGCAACCTGTGCTCGGAAATCCTCCAGGTTTCCGCGCCCACCAGCTACCACGACGACCTTTCCTATGACGAGACCGGCAAGGACATTTCCTGCAACCTGGGCTCGCTGAACATCGCCAAGACGATGGATTCCCCGGACTTTGGCAGCACCATCGAAACGGCCATCCGCACGCTGACCGCCGTCTCCGACATGTCCCACATTGCTTCCGTCCCCTCCATCGCGAAGGGCAATGACCAGTCGCACGCCATCGGGCTGGGGCAGATGAACCTGCACGGCTACCTGGCCCGCGAGCGGGTCCACTACGGCTCCGAAGAGGGCCTGGACTTCACCAACATCTACTTCTACTCTGTGCTCTATCACGCGATCCGGGCCTCGAACCTGATCGCGAAGGAGACCGGCTCGACCTTCGCCGGCTTTGAAAAGTCCAAGTACGCCTCCGGCGAGTTCTTTGAGAAGTACACCGAGCAGGAATGGATTCCCCAGACCGCCAAGGTCGCAGGATTGTTCGAAGGCATCCACATCCCCACCCAGGATGACTGGCGTGAGCTGAAGGCGTCCGTCATGGAGCACGGCATCTACAACCAGAACCTGCAGGCCGTCCCGCCCACGGGCTCCATCAGCTACATCAACAACTCCACGTCCTCCATCCACCCGGTGGCGTCGAAGATCGAAATCCGCAAGGAAGGCAAGCTGGGCCGGGTGTACTACCCGGCCCCGTACCTGACCAACGACAACCTGGATTACTACCAGGACGCGTACGAGATCGGCTACGAGAAGATCATCGACACGTACGCGGCCGCCACCCAGCACGTTGACCAGGGCCTGTCCCTGACGCTGTTCTTCAAGGACACCGCCACCACGCGCGACATCAACAAGGCCCAGATCTACGCCTGGCGCAAGGGCATCAAGACCATCTACTACATCCGTCTCCGCCAGCTCGCGCTGGAAGGGACGGAGGTGGAAGGCTGCGTTTCCTGCATGCTGTAGCAACCGTTGTGCCTAGCCATCGGATGGATCCTGGCTTGAAACAGCAAAACTGAAGAGCACGACGGCGGGCGCCTCCCGCCGTCGTGCCTTTGGCTTAAGATTGATTAGGCCCCCGGGCCCCAAGATTTAGTGGAGAGAGAAGAGCGATGACACCGGAGAAGCTGAAGTTGGCGAGCCATGTGAAGGCCATCAACTGGAACCGCATCGAGGACGAGAAGGACGTGGAAGTCTGGAACCGCCTCGTGAACAACTTCTGGCTGCCCGAAAAGGTGCCGCTGTCCAACGACATCCAGTCCTGGGCCACGCTGACCCCGGACGAGCAGCTGCTGACCATGCGCGTGTTCACGGGCCTGACCCTGCTGGACACGCTGCAGGGCACCGTAGGCGCCGTCTCGCTCATCCCGGATGCCATCACCCCGCACGAGGAGGCCGTCTACACGAACATCGCATTCATGGAGTCGGTGCACGCCAAGAGCTACTCCTCGATCTTCTCCACGCTGTGCTCCACGAAGGAAATCGACGAGGCGTTCCGCTGGTCGGTGGAAAACGTGAACCTGCAGAAGAAGGCGCAGATCATTGAGTCGTACTACTACGGCGACGACCCGCTCAAGCGCAAGATTGCCTCCACGCTGCTGGAATCCTTCCTTTTCTACTCGGGCTTCTACCTGCCCATGTACTGGTCCTCACGCGCCAAGCTGACAAACACCGCCGACCTGATCCGCCTGATCATCCGCGACGAGGCAGTGCACGGCTACTACATCGGCTACAAGTACCAGAAGGGCCTGGAAGGGCTTTCCGAGGAGCGCAAGGCCGAGCTGAAGGACTACACCTTTGAGCTCATGTACGAGCTGTACGAAAACGAGGTCCAGTACACGCACGACCTCTACGACTCCGTGGGCCTGGCCGAAGACGTCAAGAAGTTCCTGCACTACAACGCCAACAAGGCCCTGATGAACCTGGGCTACGAGGCCATGTTCCCCTCCGCCGTCACCGACGTGAACCCGGCCATCCTCTCGGCCCTGTCCCCGAACGCGGACGAGAACCACGACTTCTTCTCCGGCTCCGGCTCGTCGTACGTGATTGGCAAGGCCGTCAACACCGAAGACGACGACTGGGACTTCTAGCCCTTGTCCACGCCTGAGCCGCCACAGCCCGGCTGGTCAGCCGCGGCAGCCCGGTTCGTCCGGGACGCCGCGGCTGTGGTGCGTCCCGGCCACCTCAGCGGGCCCCGGGACCCCGGCGACGCCTGGGTGGAGGGGGACCAGGGGAAGTTCTGGGGCCGCTTTGGTTCCGCCGGCCTCCTGGTGTCCGACGCCGGACGCGGCGTCCTGCTGCAGCACCGGGCGGTCTGGTCGCACCACGGCGGCACGTGGGGCCTGCCCGGCGGCGCCCTCCACGAAGGCGAGGCCGCCGTGGACGGCGCATTGCGCGAAGCCTGGGAGGAAGCCGGCGTGCCCCGGGAAAACGTGGAGCTGCTGTTCACCTCCGTGTACGACGTCGGCTATTGGCGCTACACCACGGTGGCCGTGGCCGCGGTGGTCCCGTTTGAGCCGGTCATCAGCGACCCCGAAAGCCTGGCCCTGGAATGGGTTTCGTTTGACGATGTTGCCCGGCGGCCGCTGCACCCGGGGTTCGGCAGGGCCTGGCCCGGGCTTCGCAGCCGTCTGGGATCCTAGCCGAGTCCCAGCAGTTCAACACTCCGTTGCCGCATGTCCATCTTGCGCACCTTGCCGGTGACGGTCATGGGGAATTCGTCCACCACCAGCACATAGCGCGGCACCTTGTGGCGGGACAGGTGCCCCTCGCAGAAGGCGGCCACGCCGGCCGCATCCAGGGGAGCGGCGCCGGGTTTCATCAGCAGCCAGGCGCACAGCTCCTCGCCGTATTTTTCATCCGGGACGCCGATCACCTGGACGTCGGCGATGTCCGGGTGCGAATACAGGAACTCCTCAATCTCGCGCGGGTACAGGTTTTCCCCGCCCCTGATCACCATGTCCTTGATCCGGCCCACAATGTTGACGTAGCCGTCGTCGTACATGACGGCGAGGTCTCCCGTGTGCATCCACCGGGCCGGGTCGATGGTGGCGGCGGTCTTCCCAGGATCGTTCCAGTAGCCCAGCATGACCGAGTAGCCGCGCGTGCAAAATTCGCCGGCCTCCCCGCGCGGGACGGTCAGCCCGGTCGCCGGATCCACGATCTTCACCTCCAGGTGCGGGTGTACCCGGCCCACGGTCTCGGTGCGGTGGGCGACGTCGTCGTCCGTCTGGGTCTGCATCGACACCGGCGAGGTCTCCGTCATGCCGTAGGCGATGGAGACCTGTTCCATGTGCATGTCCGTCATGCAGCGCTTCATGACCTCCACGGGGCAGGGCGAGCCGGCCATGATGCCCGTGCGCAGGCTGGAGAGGTCGTAGGAGGCAAAGTCGGGCAGGTTTTGCTCGGCAATGAACATGGTGGGCACGCCGTACAGCGTGGTGCAGCGCTCGTCCTGGACCGCCCGCAGCGTTGCGGCCGCGTCGAAGGAGGCCGCCGGAATGACGATCGCCGCCCCGTGCGAGGTGGCGCCAAGGTTGCACATGACCATGCCGAAGCAGTGGTAAAACGGCACCGGCACGCACAGCCGGTCCTCCTGCGTGAACTTGATGGTTTCGGTGACGAAGTAGCCGTTGTTCAGGATGTTGTGGTGGCTGAGGGTGGCCCCCTTGGGCGAGCCCGTGGTGCCGGAAGTGTATTGGATGTTGATGGGTTCGTCGGTGCCCAGGCCAGCCATGGCACGTTCGACGGCGTCCGCTGGCACCACTTCCCCGCCCGCCACCAGCGCATCCCAGGAGGCGGTGCCAATGTAGACCGTCTCCGTCAGTTCGGGGCACTCGGGCCGGATGGCGTCGATCATGGCCGCATAGTCGGAACTGCGGAATTCCGGCAGCGCCACGATCATGCGCATCCCGGACTGCCGCACGGCGTACTTCAGCTCGTGCTGGCGGTAGGACGGGTTGACGTTGACCAGGATGGCGCCAATCTTGGCCGTGGCGTACTGGATGAGCACCCACTCGGGCACGTTGGGCGCCCAGATGCCCACACGGTCGCCCTTGGCCACCCCGGCGGCAAGGAGCCCCCGGGCCAGGGCATCGACGTCGTGGTCCAGCCGGGCGTAGCTCCAGCGGCGGCTGGACGGCACGTCCACGAGGGCCTCACGGTCCGGAAAGCGGGCGGCGGTGCGGGCAAGGTTGGCCCCGATCGTGTCGCCCAGCAACGGGATGGTGGAGGTTCCGGAGGTGTATGAGGCTTGAACGTCGTTGGTCATGGTTTGATGGTAATGCCCGAAACCGGTTAATGTGCACTAACTCACTGGGGAACTTTTCGCGGCCGCAGGACCGGGCAGCCGCTCGGGCAGGAAGCCGCGACCCACCAGCCTGGCCACGACCGGGCGGGCGGCCTTTGAGCCGAGCGTTGCCAGGCGCGCCTGCCAGGGCGCCATCTCCCCATGATTGGCCGACGCCGCACCGGAGATGGCCTTGTGGACCTGCTGCTGCAACGGCTGCATCAGGCGCACCGGCCATTCCCGCCGGCCCTGGAACTGCCGCATGGCCTGGTCCACGGCCCGGCCCGCCAGCAGGGGCGGGGCCAGCAGCCGGGCGGCAGCAACGGCGTCCTGAACGGCGTAGTTGACACCCACGCCGAAGACCGGGCTCATGGCATGGGCGGCGTCGCCGATGCACAGCAGCCCGGGGGCCGACCATTGCCTGAGACGGTCCAATTGCACGGACAGCAGCTTGACGTCCTCCCAGTCGTGGAGCGATTCCACCGCCTGGGAAAGGAACGGGGCACTCGTGCGGACCTGCCGGCGGAAGGCCGCCAGCCCCTGGGCCCGGATCGCTTCAAAGCCGCCTTTGGGGATCAACATGCCCATTTGGTAATAGTCCGTGCGCGGGATGGTGATGAGCAGGGTGCCGTTGCGCAGGTACCCCAGCGTGTCCGGCGGCGGCGACGGGGGAGTGGGGAGCCGGAACCACAACACGTCGATGGGAACGCCCAGCCCCTCCGGCTGCAGGCCAGCGGCCTTGCGGGCCAGGGAGTCGCGCCCGTCGGCTGCCACGGTCAGGGTCGCGTTGATCCGCAACGGCCCGCCGGGGCCCTGTGCCAGGACGCCGGTGACGGCGGCACCCGGGGCGTCGTGGAGCAGCCCGGTGGCCGTGGTTTCCATGAGCAGCTTGAAGTTGGGCAGGGTCCGGGCCTCCTGGGCCAGGAGGTCCAGGAAGTCCCATTGGGGCATCAGCGCAATCCGCCTGTTCGGCCCCCGCAGGGTCCTGAAGTCGACCAGCGTCAGGCGCGTGCCGCCCACCACGATGTCCAGCGTGGTGATGCTGGTTTGGGGAATCCGCAAAAACCTGGCACGCAGCCCGAGCCCGTCGATCAAGTCGAGGGTGGAGGAATGGATGGTGTCGCCGCGGAAGTCCCGGAAGAAATCGGCGTGCTTCTCCAGGACGGTGACGTCCACCCCTGCCCGGGCCAGCAGCAGCCCCAGCATCACGCCCGCCGGTCCCCCACCCACAATGCAACACGTCGTCTCCCGCGTGGTTTCCTGCATCAGGGGCCTCCGGTCTGGGCGAAACGGTCGGTGTCCTTCGTATGCTACGCCGCGGGGCCCGTTCCAAACAGGGCGGACAACCCGGCTTACAGGCGGCGGAACCCGGCCTGCCCTCCACAGGAAGACCCGTGGCGCGCCCCGTCCGCTGTTCCCGTCTGCCTGCCCGGTGGGCCTGGCGGAAAGGCGGGCCCCGGCCCTGTGGGGGTCCTTCCCCTGGCCGGATGCGAAGGGACCCCGTGGATTGGGGGAACCAACGTTTGCCCGGGTATCCTGATGGCGTGGCGCCTGGTCCCGAACATGGGCCGGGCCGATTTCCTGGCTTGGTGGGGGTGGAACACGCATGATGGACACCATTGGCTCCCTGCCGTTCATGTGGGCCTACCTGGTGTTGTTCGTCATCGTGATGCTCCGTTCCAACGCCACGTACTGGGCCGGGCGCGGCATCGCCGCCGGGGGCCGCCGGACCAGGCTGCAACGCTACCTTGATTCTCCCTCCGTGGCCCGGGCTGAAAAGGCCATCGCCCGGTGGGGCGCACCCGCCGTCAGCGCCAGCTTTTTGACCATCGGCTTCCAAACGGCCGCCAACCTCGCAGCCGGGGTCGGGCGCATGCCCCTGCGCCGATACATCCCCGCCACCGTGGTGGGCGCCATGGCGTGGGCGGCCATCTACGCCACTGTCGGCCTGGCCGCCTTCGACGCCGCCCTTGCCGCCGCGGCAGGCTCCCCGGTTGCCCTCGTTGCCCTGCTGGCGGCCGGCGGCGCCGCGCTGGTGGGCATCCACCTCTTCCGGGTTTCCCGCCGGCGCAGGCTGGACCGCGCCGCCGTCGCCGACTGCCCGGCCCTGAATCCTGAACCCGGCGCGGCACGGTCTTTGACGCAACCGTAACGGCGGTAAAGTCTTAGCCATGCAGGAAACCACCACGGCCACCCAAACACAGGCTTACTACCGGCATTTGGGCGGCAACCTTTATGCGTCCACCGTCCACGCACAGGGTGCCTGGAACGACCACGAACAGCACATGGCCCCCGTGACAGGCCTCATGGTCCGGGCGCTGGAGCAGTTCCAGCCCCGCGCGGACATGCGCCTGACCCGGTTCAACTTTGACATCCTCGGCTTGATCCCGGCCGGGGAGTTCAACATTGAAACCACCGTGCTGCGTCCCGGGCGCACCATCGAGCTGCTGCAGGCGGAGCTGGTGGCCGGCGGCCGGACCGCGGTGCGCGTGACGGCGTGGCGCATGCTCACCCTGGACACCACGGCCGTGGCGGCCCTGGAAGACGAACCCTTCCCTTCGCTGGAGGAATCGGAGCGCTGGCACGGGCTGAACGTGTGGCCGGGCGGCTTTATTGCCTCCCTTGAAGGCCGGAACATTGCAGGCCACCGGCCCGGCCGCGGGCGAGCCTGGCTGCGCACCCCCCATGACATGGTCGACGGCGAACCCACCTCGGCGCTGGTGCGCCTGATGGGCCTGGTGGACAGCGCCAACGGCATTGCCGCGCGCGTGCCCCCGGGACAGGGCAGCTACATGTTCCCCAACGTGGACCTTTCCGTGCATGTCTACCGGGAGCCCACAGGGGAATGGCTGGGACTGGATACCAAGGTCACCTTTGCCGGCGACGGCATCGGCCTGACATCCTCGGTGCTGCACGACGAGGAGGGCCCGTTCGGCCGCGCGGAGCAGATCCTGACGGTGCGTCCCATCCCGCACGCCGAGTGAACCGCTTCCTCGCCCCCCGGCTGGCCGTCCACCGCCAGGTGGAGTCGCTGGGTGCCGAAGCCGACCTCAACCGCGGCCTGGACCTGCTGGCGGACGTGAAGGCCGGGCGCCTGCCCGCCACGCTGCGGCTCTACCGCCCGGAACCCACCGTGGCCTTCGGCCAGCGCGACACCCGGCTGCCCGGTTTTGCGGAGGCCCGCGAGGCGTCCCTGGCCCGCGGCTTTGTGCCCGCCGTCCGTCGGGCCGGCGGGCGCGCTGCCGCGTACCACCAGGGGACCCTGGTGGTGGACCACATCCAGCCGCAGGAGGATTCCATCGCCGATGCGAAGGCGCGTTTTGGCTTCTTCGGTGGGCTGTTCACCGACGCGCTGAGGTCCCTCGGCGTGGATGCCGGGGTCGGAGAGATACCGGGGGAGTACTGTCCCGGGGAGTTCAGCGTGTTCGGCCGGGGGGCGGCCGGCCACCTGAAGCTGGTGGGCACGGCCCAACGGGTGGTTGCCGGCGCCTGGCTGTTCAGCTCGGTGATTGTGGTGGAAAACTCCGCCCCGATCCGGGAGGTCCTCGTCGACACCTATGCCGCACTGGGCCTGGATTGGGACCCGCGCACGGCGGGGGCCGCCGAGGACCTGGTCCCCGGCACCACGGTCGACGCCGTGGAAGCCGCAGTCCTCGCGGCCTACGGCTCCCACGTCCAGCTTGCCTGAGCAGCCGGTCAGCTGATCCGGCCGGCCTCCGCGCCAACAGTGGTGGAGTCGCCGTGGCCGGTGTTGACCACGGTTTCGGCCGGCAGCACCAACAGGCGCCCGGCAATCGAGCGCAGGATCGTGGGGTGGTCGCTGAAGGACCGCCCCGTGGCCCCGGGCCCGCCGTTGAACAAGGTGTCGCCGGAGAACACCGTGGCCAGGGACCCCGCGTAGAAGCAGGTGGAACCGGGGGAGTGCCCCGGTGTGTGCAGGGCTGTCAGCTGCGTGCCGGCAACCTCGAACACCTGTCCGTCGGCAATGGGGCCGTCCGGGGTGGTGCCCGGATAGATGTCTTCCCACAGCATTTGGTCGGCCGGGTTCATGAACACCGGCGCCCCGGCCAGCGCGGCGAATTCGCGGGCATGGCGGATGTGGTCGTCGTGGCCGTGCGTGAGCAGCACGGCCTTCACGGTGCGCCCCGCCACGGCTGCCAGGACGGCCTGCGGGTCGTGGGCGGGGTCGATCACGAACACCTCGGCGTCGTCGCCCACGATCCAGACGTTGTTGTCCACCTCCCAGGTGCCGCCGTCGAGCGAGAATGTCCCGGAGGTGACCAGCCGGTCAATGCGCGCGGCCATCAGAGCACCACGACCGACCGCAGCACGGACCCTTCGCCCATCTTCGTGAAGGCCGCCTCGACGTCGTTGATGGTGATGCGTTCGGTGACGAAGGCGTCCAGGTCCAGCTTCCCCTGCTTGTACAGGTCAATGAGCATGGGGAAGTCACGCGAGGGCAGGCAGTCGCCGTACCAGGACGACTTCAGCGACCCGCCGCGGCCAAACACGTCCAGCAGCGGCAGCTCCAGCTGCATGTCGGGGGTGGGCACGCCCACCAGGACCACGGTGCCGGCCAGGTCACGTGCATAGAACGCCTGCTTGTAGGTTTCCGGGCGCCCGACGGCGTCAATCACCACATCGGCGCCGAAGCCGCCGGTGAGTTCCTGGATGGCGGCCACGGCGTCCTGCTCCGAGGAGTTCACCGTGTGCGTGGCACCCAGCGTCCTGGCCATCTCCAGCTTCCGCGGATCACGGTCCACGGCGATGACCGTGGTGGCCCCGGCCAGCGCGGCACCGGCAATCGCCGCCGAACCCACGCCGCCGCAGCCAATGACGGCCACGGAGTCCCCGCGCTTGACCCCGCCGGTGTTGATTGCGGCACCGAGCCCGGCCATGACGCCGCAGCCCAGCAGCCCGGCCGCCGCGGGATCGACGTCGGCGTCCACCTTGGTGCACTGGCCGGCCGCCACCAGGGTCTTTTCAATGAACGCGCCGATGCCCAGTGCGGGCGAGAGGACGGTGCCGTCCTCCAGGGTCATCTTCTGGGTGGCGTTGGCCGTGTTGAAGCAGTACTGCGGCTGGCCCTTGGCGCATGCGCGGCAGGTGCCGCACACGGCCCGCCAGTTGAGGATCACCCGGTCCCCGGGGGCCACGTTGGTCACATCGGGCCCGACGGCGCTGACCACGCCCGTGGCCTCGTGCCCCAGCAGGAACGGAAAGTCGTCGTTGATGCCGCCCTGCTTGTAGTGCAGGTCGGTGTGGCACACACCGCTCGTGAGGATGTCCACGAGGGCTTCCCCCGGGCCGGGATCCGGGACCAGGATCGTCTCGATCGTGACGGGGGCGTCCTTTGACAGGACCACGGCGCCTTGAACTTTGTGAACCACTTGCTTGCTCCTTGGGAAAGATGAATGTGCCATGGCTTGTCTATCATGGGGGCCGTTAAAAACCCATCGCCGCCGCGGCCCGTGACATTCGGGATTGCGGCGGCGAAGCGGAAAACTCGGTGGGGGATGCGCCCCGGCGGCTATACGCCCAGTTTTTCCATGACGTCATTGAGCGAGGGATTGGTGGCGGAGGAGCCGTCCGGGAAGATCACGGTGGGAACGGTCTGGTTGCCGTCGTTGAGCTTTTCAACGAGTTCGGCCGTGCCGGGCGTGTCCTCGATGTTGATTTCCGTGTAGCCGATCCCCTTGGCGTCCAGCTGCTTCTTCAGGCGCTTGCAGTAGCCGCACCAGACGGTGGAGAACATGGTGATGGTGCCGGATTCGGGCGTGTACTGCAAGGCGGGCTCCTGACGGTCGGGGAGGGGCGGGCGCACGCTGCGCCACGCCTGGGCTTCAGTAGGCACAACGCTACCGCCTGTCCGGGGTATTCCCGGTGTGGCGGGCCCGGCCTGTGGCACGATGGAGCCATGTGCGGAAGATACGTCATGGCCCGGGCCGTGGGCGACCTCGTGGCCGAACTCGAAGCCGAGGCGGATGCGAACCTGGAGTTGCGCGCCTCCTGGAACGTGGCCCCCACCACGGACGTGCCCATAGTGCTTGAGCGTCTGCTCGACGGCGCGGTCCACCGGCAGGTGCACGTGGCCAAATGGGGCCTGGTGCCGGGCTGGGCGAAGGATCCTGCCGTCGGGGTGCGCTCGTTCAATGCCCGCAGCGAGACCGTCCTGGACAAGCCCACGTTCCGCACCGCCACCAGGAAGCGCCGCTGCGGGGTGCCGGTGGAGGGCTATTACGAATGGAAGAAGCTGCCGGATGGCACGAAGCAGCCCTATTTCATTCACCGTCCGGACGGGGCACTGACCACCTTCGCCGGCCTCTATGAGTGGTGGAAGGACCCGGCCAAGGCGGACGGTGACGGGGACCAGTGGCTGCTCTCCTGCACCATCCTGACCATGGCTGCCCCGCCCGACGGCGAACTGGCCACCCTGCATGACCGATTGCCGGTGCCCCTGGGCCGCGACGGCCTGGCCGAATGGCTCAATCCGGCGGCAGGGGATCCTGCCACCCTGCTGGACGCGGTCCTGTCCGGGGCCTACGGCATTGCCGCCGGATGGCAGTTGGACCCGGTGGGTGCGGCCGTGGGCAACGTGCGCAACGATTCGCCTGGACTGACGGCACGCATCAGCTAGCCGGCGTGCCGGGACTCAGGACAGCGCGTAGAAGCACACGGCAAGGGCCGCAACGAGGAACGCTTCAAAAACCCCCAGCACGCGCGATGGCCGCTCCGATGCTTTTCCGGGTGTCGCGAAAGCACCCAGCAGCCAGCCCACGCAGGCCAGCAGCAGCACGATCCAGGCAATGACGTGTTGAATCAGGGTGCCCAGCTGCCGGGCGGCCGGGTGCGGCCCCAGGGCGCCAGCCAGGGAAACGGCGGCCCAGGTGGCCACCACCGTGATGATCAGGTGGTACAGGGCCCGCCCCCTGCCCGCACCGGAACCTGGGGCCGCACCGTCAACCGGACCGGCCGGGGAGGCCGCCCCGGCGTGGGGCGCAGGGACGGCAACGGGGGCCGGCGCCGGGGCGGCCACACGGTACAGGAACCACAGCGCAACCGCCCCCAGAGGCACCAGGACCGCCAGGCCGGCGTCGTGCCAGCCGAGGAACACTGCGGACGGAACGAGCGCGGCTGCCCACACGGCCAGCGCATCCACGCGGGCCGCCGCCCGCCCGGGGGGCCGGCCCCCGGCAGGGAGCCGGCGGGGTGCTGTGGCCAGCACGACGCCCAGCACCAGGGCCCCGGCAAGCAGTGCGGCAAGCAGCAGTTGGATCAACACGTGGGCACCTTTACTTGACGCATGTCACTGAACCGCCCTGAAGGGCGCCGGTCCAGTCGGAATAGGTGGTGGTGGCCGGGGTCTTGGCTGCCTTGGGGGCAGTGCCCGATGACGGCGCGTTTGCGGCGCTTCCGGACGGGGAGCCGGACCCGTGTGAAGCTCCGGACCCTGAGGAAGCGCTGCCGGCGGGCTTGGAATGTCCCGGGGTTGCGGCCTTCGCGGCGGGCTTCCGGGCCGGGGAGAGCAGTTCCTTGACGGTCGCCTGGACCTGGGCCACGTCGACCGTGTTGATTGATTCCCCCGTGGGGGACGTCCCGAAGCCGGTGATCGGCAGGGTGGTGAAGGAAATGTTGCCGGAGGTGATGGCGCCGGCCTGCCGGGCCATGTCCAGCAGGTTCAGCCCGGAGTCCACCACCAGGTTGCTGCTGACGGCGGACAGCACCGACTGCATCTTGGGGATGTCCGTAAACGTGCCCGCCTGCTTGAGCTGGTGGATGACTGAGACGATGAACGCCTGCTGGCGGCGCTCCCGGTCCAGGTCGGTGAAGCTGTAGTTCGGGTTGGTGGTGTCCCGGCGCTGGCGGACGAAGGCCATGGCCTGCTTGGCGTTGATCTGCTGCACGCCCTTGACGAAGTTGGCGCCCGAGTATGTGTCCTGGGTGGCCTGGTTGACGCAGACAGTGATCGGGGCCACGGCCTGGGCCACCTCATAGAAGCCCGCCATGGTCACCTCCACGAAGTGGTCGATGTGTACGCTGCCCAGGAACTGGGAGACCGTCGCGATCTCGGCCCTGCGCCCGGCCTCCCGGGCCTGCTGGTACGTGGCCTGGTCGTTGGGCTTGCCGGCGGCCAGCAGTGCGGTCTGTTCGGCAGCCAGCCCATAGCCGTAGGCTTCCTTGATCTTTGCATGCAGGTCCTGGCCGGGAATGCCGGCGAGGTGCACATAGTCGTCGCGGGGGATCGACATGGCCGTGGCCTTGGAACCGTCGGCCGGAATGTGCACCAGCATCAACACGTTGGCGTTGTAGCCTCCGGTGCTTTGGTTGCCGGCGTCCAGGGCGCTGTAGACGGCAGCGGAGAGTGGTTTGCCCTTTTCGTCAACACGTGAGTCGAGGCCCATCACGAGGATGTTGGTGTCCTTGGTCAGCTTTGCCACCGATTGGGCCCCGTCCAGGGCCCGGGAACGCAGGATGTTGTCGTTGGCCTGGACCACGGTGGCGACAACGAAGGCCACCGCCACCATCACGGCGGCCACCACCGCCGCCAGCACCGCGAGCGTGATCCGCCGACGGCGCAGCCGCCGGCGGTCACGCAGAATCAATTGCTCGTACAGGCCCATGGCTTTGCTCCTTGCCGGTGCCCCACGCCCGGTGAATCCTTGGCCCTCACTGCTCCGGGCCCCGGCTCCCATCGTCACACGGCGCGCCTGGCGGCCAGGCCCAAACGGCCCAATTTCCCGGGAAGTCCCAGCGGATTCACAGCCGCGGGCAGGGGCGGCCGGGGACGGCCGCGTGCGGTTCCCGACAGGTGCCCGCCCGCCCTGCCATACTCAAGGCACGGGCGCACACATCGTGGCTGCGCTGCGGAGGGGAGGGCGGGGGACATGTGCCGGCTTTTTGGGCTGCATGCAGGCAGGGACGCCGTCACGGCCACGTTTTGGCTGCTGAAGGCGCCGGACAGCCTTCAGGCGCAGAGCCACCGCGCCCCGGACGGGACGGGGATCGGCGTGTTCAACGGCCCGGGGACGCCCGTGGTCAGCAAACAGCCCATGGCCGCCTGGCACGATGCCGCCTTTGCCTCGTCGGCACGGACCCTGGAGGGCACCACCTTCCTGGCGCACGTGCGGTACGCGTCCACCGGGGCGCACACCCTGGAAAACACCCACCCGTTCGAACTCGACGGGCGGCTGTTCGCGCACAACGGGGTGGTGCACGGCCTGGACCGGCTGGACGCGCGCATTCTTGAACGGGGCGGGGCGGGGCTTGTCCGCGGTGAAACGGACAGCGAGCGGCTGTTCGCCCTCATCACGGCCGAGACGCGGCTCGCCGGGGGCGACCTCGGCGCCGGGCTCGCCGCGGCCATGGCGTGGGTGGTGGCGGCGCTGCCCGTGTACAGCCTGAACCTCATCATCACGACCGGCACCGGCCTGTGGGCGCTGCGCTACCCCGAAACCCATGGGCTTTACGTCCTGGAGCGCCGCCCCGGCGGCCACGGGCGCGGTGCCCAGCTGCAGGCCGGCAGCCCCCGGATCCATGCCCACAGCCCAAGCCTCGCCAACCAGGCGTCCCTGGTGGTTGCCAGCGAGCCCATGGACGCCGACCCCGGCTGGCGCCTGCTGGGTTCGGGGGAGATGCTCCAGGTGGACGCGGGACTGGCAGTCACGTCAACGTTCCCGCTGCCGGAGCACCCCGCATTCCCCTTGGCACTGGCAGACCTTGGCAGCGAGGCTGCCGCGTCGCAGCACCCGCACGCGGCGGGAGCGGCCTAAAAACCGGCCGGGCCGCGGCAGGGCTCAGACCGTCACGTGCCCGGCGTCGTCCACGGCCCAGGTGGGGTTGTAGGCCACTTCCCAGCGGAAGCCGTCCGGGTCGGCGAAGTAGCCGCTGTACCCGCCCCAGGGCTGCTGCCTGGGCGGACTTGCGACGTCGGCCCCCGCCTCCCGCGCCTGGCCCACCACGGCGTCGACCTCGGCGGGACTGCTCACATTGTGGCTCAGCGTGAGGGCGGCAATGTCAGCGCGCAGCCCGTCTTCCGGGACCCCGAGCTCGGCGGCCATCTGGGCGCGCTTCCACAGGGACAGGACCAGGCCGTGGTTGACCTGCAGGAAGAGGACGTCGCCGGGCACCTCCAGCCGCGGGGTCCAGCCCAGCCCGTCCACGTAAAAGCTGCGGGAGCGGGCAACATCGCGGACTCCCAGGGTGATGAAGTTCAGCCGTTGTTCCACGGTCCCGGCAGCCTAGTCGTCGCTGTCCTCGGGGGTCCACCGGCGGAAGTCGAGGGACAGGTAGAGGGCCAGTGCGGCCGAGTTGCTTTCCTCCACGCGCAGGGCCACCTCCTGGTGCCCTTCGTTGAACAGGGTGTCCATCGTGGCCAGGACCAGGTCCTCGGCCAGCCCCTGCCGGCGGTGGTTGCGGTCCGTAATGAGTTCAATGATGAACGGCGACTCGGGCGTGTCGTCACCCAGGGCGCGTTCGACGACGAGCACCGCGGCCACGATCCTGTCGTTTTCATCCAGCGCCACGTGGGACGCCTTGGGCAGGAACTGCCCGTACTTGCCGGCCAGCGAGGCACGCATGTTGTCCATGGCAACCTGCAGCGTTTCGCCCGCCAGGCCCGGGTCATAGGCGGTGAAGTAGAGCTCCCCGAGCCGGGGGAGGTCGGAATCCTCCACGGTGCGGGAGGCGGTTTTGAGTTCCCGCTCAAGCGGCGTGGTCCTGGCGATGAGGGTGACCATGTCTGTCATGGAACGCTCCTTATGTCGTTGCGGGGCCAACAGTGCAAGGTGCACCGGGGATCCGGCGGATCCCCGGTGCCGGTGCCGTGGCAGGTAATTGCTTAACGTACGGCGGGGCCGGTAAATGCCCGTCCGAGGCGAAATTCTTCCCAATTGGCGACTTTCTTGCCGCGTGAAGTGAGCGTACACTACATTTATTAGAATATATTTCCTAGTACTAAACGGGCGCCATGTACATGCTGCATGGCGCGTGGTGTGGCAGGCGGAGGTGGCAGGCACGCATGGGCACTTTCAGTGAAGGCATCGAGGTGGTGGAGACCGCCGCCGGGCTGCCGCTGCACCTGGCCTGGCGCGGCGGGCGCTACACGCTCGCCGCCGAGCCCCTGCGCTGGTACCGGCGGCGCAACTGGTGGGATGAGGAAACCCGCGCCGCCCCGGGAACGGGGGCGGGCCTGGTGGACAGGGAAATCTGGCGGGTGCAGGTCCGCCGCGACGGCGGATCCCGCAACGCACCGCTGCTGACCCTGGACCTGGTCAGGTACCTGCCGTCCGGCCGGTGGCGGGTCATAAAAATTCACGATGCGTTAACCGAAACGGTGGAAGAGCTGGAACCCGGTGCCTAAGTTTGTGCATTTGCATGCCGCCAGCGCCTACAGCGCCCACTACGGGGTTTCCTGGCCCGATGACCTGGTGCAGGCCGCAGCCGCCGACGGCGCCGACGCGCTGGCCGCCACCGACCGCGACGGGCTCTATGGTGCCATCAAGCACGTCCAGGCCTGCATGGCTGCCGGGATAGACCCCATCCTGGGCGTCGACCTCGCCATCCTGGACGACGCCGGCCAGGGAAGCGGGGCGGGCCCGTCCCGTTCCCGCCCGGCGCCCGTGGAGACCGGGCGGGTGGTGGTCCTGGCCCACGGCGGCCGGGCGCTGCGTGCCGGTGCGGGGTATGCGGCCCTGTGCCGGCTGGTCTCCGCCGCGCACGCCCGGCAACAGGGCCCCGTGGGGCTGACCCTGGCGGAACTGGCCGGCGGCGTGCTGGACCCGGAAACCGGTGAACCGGCCCTGACCGTGCTGGTGGGCCCGTTCTCCGACGTCGCCGGGGCCATGGGCGGGCGGCGGTACCTGGCGCCCCGGACCAGGTTTGCGGCCTGGCTGCACGCGATGCCGGCCGGCACCCTGGCCGTTGAGGTGGTGAGCCACTTCAGCGAGCCCGGGGGACCCCTGAGCACCACCCGCGCGGTGCGCATGCTCAAACTGGCCGAGGAATTTGGCGTCCCCGCGGTGCTGGCCAACGCCGTGCGGTACTGCACCGCGGACGACGCCCCCACCGCCGACGTGCTGGACGCCGCCCGGGCCATCACCCCCCTGGGCCGGCTGCCCGGCCTCCAGCCCACGGGGCAGGGCTGGCTGAAAAGCGGTGCGGACATGCACCGGGCGGGGCGGGAGATTGTTGGCCAGGGCGGCTACGGCACGGCGGAACTGGAGCAGCTGTGGGCCAACACGCTCAAGGTGGCGGACAAGTGCCGGCTGGATCCGGCGGCGGACCTGGGCTGGAAAAGGCCGGTCACCCCCGAGGCGGCCGTGCTCGGCCTGTCCCAGGCCCCGGCCAGGGAACTGTGGCAGCGGGCCGAGGCCGGGCTAAGCCTGCGCTTCCCCGGAATTGGCGGGGGCAGGCTGGCCGCCGTCCGGGACCGGCTCACCATGGAAATGGACACCATCAACGACCTCGGCTTTGCCTCCTACTTCCTGACCGTGGCCGAGGTCTCGGAGATGATCCGCGGCATGGGGGTGCGCCGGGCCGCGAGGGGGTCCGGGGCGTCGTCGCTGGTGAACTACCTGTTGGGCATCAGCGCGGTGGACCCCATCGCCAACGACCTCCTCTTTGAACGCTTCCTCTCCCGGGACCGCTCCACGCTGCCGGACATCGACCTCGATGTGGAAAGCGCCGAACGGCACAACGTCTACCACCGCATCTTTGAACGGTTCGGTCCCCGGCGCGTGACGCTGATGAGCATGCAAAACGGCTACCGGGCCCGCGGGGCCGTGCGCGACGCCGGGCTGGCCCTGGGCATGGACCCGGAGGACGTGGACGGGATCGCCAAGCAGTTGTGGCGCTTCTCGGCACGCTCCTTCCGGGAGGCCCTGGTGGAAAAGCCGGAGCTGCGCGACTTTGCCGCCCGGGTGGAGCAGGCCCACGAGCTGGGCGGCGGCACGCAGCTGGACCTGCTGGTGGACCTCACCGAACGGCTGGACCGGCTGCCCCGGCACATTTCCATGCACCCGTGCGGGGTGATCCTGGGCGATGCCACCCTGCTGGACCGCACCCCGGTGCAGCCCAGCGGGCTGGGCCTGCCCATGAGCCAGTTCGACAAACACGACATGGACCCGATGGGCATGCTCAAGCTGGACGTGCTGGGCGTGCGCATGCAAAGCGCCATGGCCTACGCTGTGCGCGAAGTGGTCCGGCTGCACCCCTCCAAGGCGGAGGTGGTGGCTGCGGGGCGCCACCCGGCGGGCCCCGACGGGCGGGGCCCGGACTACGTGGGGGAGGACGGCCGGATTGACCTTGACGCCGTCCCGCTCGACGACGAACCCACCTTTGAGCTGATCCGCAGCACCCACACGCTGGGCTGCTTCCAGATCGAATCCCCGGGCCAGCGCGAGCTGGTGGGCAAGATGGCCCCGCGCGAGTTCAACGACCTCATCATTGACATCTCCCTGTTCCGCCCCGGCCCCATGAAGTCGAACATGGTCAAGCCCTACCTGGAAAACCGGCACGGCTTTGCCCCCGAACACTATGCGCACCCGGATCTCAAGCCCGCCCTGGCCGAAACGCACGGGGTGACGGTGTTCCACGAGCAGGTGCTGCGCACCTTCCACGTCATGACGGGCTGCTCCCTGTCCCACGCCGACGAGCACCGACGCCGGCTGGGCAATCCGGAGCAGGAACCGGCCGTGGAGGCCTTCTTCCGCACCAGCGCCCGCGCCAAGGGATACGGCCCGGAGACCATCGAGGAGGTGTGGGAGACGCTGAAGGCCTTCGGCAGCTTCGGCTTTTGCAAGGCCCACGGCGCCGCCTTCGCCATGCCCACCTACCAGTCGGCCTGGCTGAAGGCCCACCACCCGGCGGAGTTTTTGGCCGGGCTGTGGGAACACGACCCCGGCATGTACCCGCGCCGGCTGCTCGTGGCGGAGGCCCGGCGGATGGGCATCCCCATCCTGCCCCTGGACGTGAACGCCAGCACCGGCTCCTACCGGGCCGAACGCACGCGGGCCGTTCCTGGCGGGAGCGGCGGGAACAGCGGCGGAGCAACGGGCGGAAGGGAAGCGGCCGGAAGGGAAGCGGCCGGGGAGGAAGTGACGGGGATCCGGCTGAGCCTGGCGGACGTGTACGGGCTGTCCGGCACGGAACTGAAGCGGATTGTGGCCGGGCAGCCCTACGACTCCCTGGCGGACCTGCGCAGCCGGGCCCGGGTGTCCCGGCCCGTCCTGAAGCGGCTGGCCCAGCTCGGTGCCCTGGACTCCCTGCAGCGCAGCGCCCAGCAGGCCACCGGCAATACGGCCAACCGGGCGGACCTGGTGGCCCATGTCAACAGCCTGCCGGCACCGAAATCCGGCAGGCACAACGAGCCGATGGAAGGGCAGCTGCACCTGCCGCTGGGGGAGTTGGAGCTGGGCACCCTGCCGGCCAGGCTTCCCGCACCCACCCAGGCGGAGACCGTGCGCACCGAGCTGGACCTGCTCGCACTGGACGCCAGCGCGCACCTGATGGACAGCTATGCCCCGCTGCTGGCCGAACTTGGTGTGACGACCTCGGACCGG
Source organism: Arthrobacter sp. STN4 (assembly GCF_024539665.1). Taxonomy (NCBI): domain Bacteria; kingdom Bacillati; phylum Actinomycetota; class Actinomycetes; order Micrococcales; family Micrococcaceae; genus Arthrobacter; species Arthrobacter sp. STN4. The sequence goes on along the minus strand of NZ_JAKZGX010000007.1, from coordinate 4,031 downwards.
CTGCTGGGGCTGCGCAACAACTCCGAGGTGCTGGTGGCCGGGGTGCGCGTGGCCACCCAGACCCCGCCCATGCGCGGCGGGCGGCGCGTGGTGTTCATCAGCATCGACGACGGCACCGGCTGCGTTGATGCCACGTTCTTCCATGAAGCCCAGGACCGCTCCGGTCCCTTGCTGTTTGGCACCCGGATGCTGCTGATCCGGGGCCTGACCCGGCGCACCGGCCCGCGCGGCATCAGCCTGCAGGCACTGGAGGCCTGGGACCTGGGCCGGCCGGAAACCCTGCCGGGACCGGGCTGCCTCCAGGACCCGCGAAGGCCGCAGGACTCCCGGCACCCCGCGCCGGGAAAGCCGGAACCGACCGTCGCCGGCCTGGCCCGGCTCATGGAGTCCGAGGGATTGGACCACCGGACCGGCCAAGCGGCGCCGGAAGGTGCGTGCCCGGCCGGGTTGGTTGGCGCTGCGCGAAACCGATACGATCAAGGAGGCCCACAGCAACCCCCGTATGTTGCTTGGACAAGGGGCCATACATGACAAATCAAGGAGTTACCCGTGCCAGTGGATACACAGATCACCATTAAAGTCGACGGCGAGACGACGACGGTGGCCACCGGCACCACCGGTGCGGAACTGTTCTTTGACCGCCGTGAGGTTGTGGTGGCCCGCGTGGACGGCGTCCTGACGGACCTGGTCACCCCGCTGGCCGACGGCGCCGTCGTTGAACCCGTCACTGTGGACTCCCCGGACGGGCTGAACGTGCTGCGCCACTCCACGGCCCACGTCATGGCCCAGGCCGTGCAACAGCTGCGCCCCGACGCCAAGCTCGGCATCGGCCCCTACATCACCGACGGCTTCTACTTTGACTTTGACGTCGCCGAGCCTTTCACGCCCGAGGACCTGAAGACGCTTGAGAAGATGATGCAGAAGATCGTCAACCAAAACCAAAGGTTCGCCCGCCGCGTCGTCTCCGAGGCCGAGGCCCGCGAAGCCATGGCCAACGAGCCCTACAAGCTGGAACTGCTGGGCAAGGCTTCCGACGCCGACACGGCCGGCGAAGGGGTCAACGTCGAGGTGGGAGCCGGTGACATCACCATCTACTCCAACATTGACCGCAAGAGCGGGGAGGAGGTCTGGTGCGACCTGTGCCGCGGCCCGCACCTGCCCAACACCAAGCTGATCTCCAACGCCTTTGCCCTGACACGCACCTCCGCCGCGTACTGGCTGGGCAACCAGAAAAACCAGCAGCTGCAGCGCATCTACGGCACGGCGTGGCCCACCAAGGAGGCGCTGAAGGCCTACCAGGAACGCATCGCGGAGGCCGAGCGCCGGGACCACCGCAAGCTCGGCGTCGAACTTGACCTGTTCTCCTTCCCCGACGAGCTGGGCTCCGGCCTGCCCGTCTTCCACCCCAAGGGCGGCATCATCCGCAAGGAGATGGAGGACTACTCGCGCAAGCGCCACGTGGAGGCCGGCTACGACTTCGTCTACACCCCCCACATCACCAAGGGCCACCTGTACGAGGTGTCCGGCCACCTGGACTGGTACAAGGACGGCATGTTCCCGCCCATGCACGTGGACGCCGAACTCAATGAGGACGGCACGGTGCGCAAGCCCGGCCAGGACTACTACCTCAAGCCCATGAACTGCCCCATGCACAACCTGATCTTCCGCTCCCGCGGACGGTCCTACCGCGAACTGCCGCTGCGCCTGTTCGAGTTCGGCTCGGTCTACCGCTACGAGAAGTCCGGCGTGGTCCACGGCCTCACCCGCGTGCGCGGCATGACACAGGACGACGCCCACATCTACTGCAGCAAGGAGCAGATGAAGGACGAGCTTACCGAGACACTGAACTTCGTGCTGTCCCTCTTGAAGGACTACGGGCTGAACGACTTCTACCTGGAGCTCTCCACCAAGGACCCGGAAAAGTTCGTCGGCTCCGACGAGGTCTGGGAGGAAGCCACCCAGACGCTGGCCGACGTTGCCACGGCTTCCGGGCTCGAACTGGTGGCCGATCCCGGCGGCGCGGCGTTCTACGGACCGAAGATCTCCGTCCAGGCCAAGGATGCGCTGGGCCGCACCTGGCAGATGTCCACCATCCAGCTGGACTTCAACCTGCCCGAGCGTTTTGAACTGGAGTACCAGGCGGCCGACGGCACCCGCCAGCGCCCGGTCATGATCCACCGCGCCCTCTTTGGCTCGGTGGAGCGCTTCATGGGCGTGTTGACCGAACACTACGCGGGCGCTTTCCCGGCCTGGCTTTCGCCCGTCCAGGTGGTGGCCATCCCGGTTGCCGAGGCATTCAACGACTACATGTTCGACGTCGTGGCCAAGCTCAAGCAGCAGGGCATCCGTGCCGAGGTGGACACCTCCAGCGACCGGTTCCCCAAGAAGATCCGCACGGCCAGCAAGGAAAAGGTGCCGTTTGTGCTGATCGCCGGCGGCGACGACGCCGACGCCAACGCGGTCTCCTTCCGCTTCCGCGACGGCAGCCAGGACAACGGCGTGGCCGTTGACGAAGCCGTGCGCCGCATCGTTGAAGCCGTCAGGAACCGCACGGCGTGAGTGAACAGGGTGTGGCGTCCATGCAGGACGACTTTGAGCTTCCAGGTGTGCCGGATGCCTTTCAGCGGCTCTGGACGCCGCACCGCCTGGCCTATGTCAAGGGCGGGCAGGAGCAGGTCACCGGCACGCACAACTGCCCGTTCTGCGAGGCCCCGGGGCGAAGCGACGAGGAATCCCTCATTGTCCACCGCGGCAGCCTGGCCTATGTGGTGCTGAACCTGTTTCCGTACAACCCGGGCCACCTGCTGGTGTGCCCGTACCGGCACGTGCCCGACTACACGGACCTGACCGTGGCCGAGACGGCGGAGTTCGCCGAGCTGTCCCAACAGGCCATGCGCGTGTTGCGGGCCGTGTCCAACCCGTCGGGATTCAACCTGGGGATGAACCAGGGCGTCACGGGAGGTGCCGGCATTGCCTCTCACCTGCACCAGCACATTGTGCCGCGCTGGGGCGGGGACGGAAACTTCCTGCCCATCATCGCCGGGACCAAGGCCATTACCCAGACCCTCGGAGACGCGCGTGGGCAGATCGCCGGCGCCTGGGGCGGAATCGGCTAGCAGGCACCTACCAGGACGAGGAACCATCAATGCTGAACAAGTACGCCCGCGCGCTGTTCGCAGCCATCTTTACACCGGTTGCGGCGCTGCTGGTGCGCCTGAAGGTGTCACCGGACGCCGTCACCATCATCGGCACCCTGGGCGTGGCGGCGGGCGCCCTCATCGGGTACCCCATGGGGCAGTTGTTCTGGGGCACCGTGGTCATCACGGTCTTCGTCTTCTCCGACATCCTCGACGGGCTCATGGCCCGCATGCTGGACCGGTCCGGCAAATGGGGGGCCTTCCTGGATTCCACCCTTGACCGGGTGGGCGATGGCGCCGTCTTTGCCGGGATCGTGGTCTGGTTCTACACCGGCGGGCACAACCACTTCATCGCAGCCATGGCCCTCACCTGCCTGGTCCTGGGCTCAATCGTTTCCTACGCCAAGGCGCGCGCCGAGGGCCTGGGCATGACGGCGAATGTCGGCATCGCCGAGCGCTCGGACCGCCTCGTGGTGGTGCTCGTGGCGACCGGGCTGGTGGGCCTGGGCATCCCGCAGGCCGTGCTCGCCGTCGTCCTGGTCCTGCTGGCGGTCGCCAGCCTGGTGACCATCATCCAGCGGGTCGCCACTGTACGCCGCCAAGCGCTGAACGGCAATCTGCCCGCGGGGCGTTGACACGGGTTTCAACGCCGGCCGCTTCCGGGAATAGAATGGGCGTACCCGTGTGGCATGCCACGTTCGCGGGCAGAAAATTTTTCGTTCCTTCCCAGAGGGGTTTTTGTGTCTACACCCGATGTAACACCGGTGACCGGCAGCAGCCGCGTCAAGCGCGGAATGGCTGAAATGCTCAAGGGCGGCGTCATCATGGACGTTGTCAACGTCGAGCAGGCCAAGATTGCCGAGGATGCCGGCGCAGTGGCCGTCATGGCCCTTG